>NZ_NIQC01000034.1 GCF_002216005.1 Natranaerobius trueperi | reverse complement strand
GCTGGCATCACTTATTCTAACCGTGCTAGAACCTCTTGGCTTTTACATAGTAATGCCGCATGACGGTCAAATCTTTTAAAATTTTGCGATTCAAAGAGCTTATTTTTCATAACAACTTAACAGACTCAATTTAAACACAATTTATGTACTTAGCATGCCTAAAATCATTTTTTAGATACAGTATTTTGTAAATAACTATTGCGTTATTGGTTCTGTAATTATAAACTATATAAAAGATTTTTTGAAGGAGGTACATCATGAAATTAATTACTAAAAAATTTGATCAATTGACCTTAGATGAGCTGTATCAAATTATTAGAACACGAATAAATGTTTTTGTGGTAGAACAAAATTGTCCATTTGAAGAATGTGATAATTTAGACCAAGTAGCAATACATTGCTTTTACTATAAAAAGGGAACTATACAGGCCTATGCTCGGATTATACCACCAGGAGAAGAGTTTCTAGAAGCCTCAATAGGTAGAGTTCTAACTAATCATGAAAGTAGGGGTACAGGTTTAGGCTTGCAACTTATGGAGGATTTAATCCGGTATATGGATAATATTGGGTATAAAGAAATAAGAATAAATGCTCAAAAATATCTAGAGGAATTTTATCAAAAGTTTGGATTTAAAACAGTTTCAAATACTTTTTTGATTGATGGTATTGACCATTTAGAAATGTTACGTGAATAAGGAGATTAATAAACCTGTGTGGAAGGTTTACACTTGGTAAAAGAATATATAAAATTTTAGAGAAGTTTGGACTTGAACCTAAAACCACCAAGAATTAATAAAAAAATCGACCTAGATATGATATCCTACATAAAGATAAAATTTTATCATTAGTAGGAAATAAAAGTAAAAAATGATACTTATAAATTGTTAGAACCAAAAGTAGGGGGGTAAGCTTTGAAACAGATTGTATGTGCATCAGACTATTTTAAAGGAAGTCTCACAGCTAATGAGGCATGTGAAGCTATGAAGCAAGGGATACTTAAAGTAACCCCTGACCTTGAAGTTAAAACAATACCTATATCAGATGGAGGAGAGGGACTTTTAGAATCATTAGTAGTATCAACAAATGGTACGATAGAAACTACTAAAGTACAAGATCCATTAGGTAGAACAATTACAGCAGAATATGGGATATTAGGTGATGGTATAACAGGTGTAGTAGAAATGGCTCGTGCTTCTGGACTTTTGCTACTAGACTTAAAAGAGAGAGATCCAGCTATTACTTCTACTTATGGAACTGGCCAGTTGATATCTAAACTTCTTGATAAAGGTTGTAAAAAAATAATTATTGGAATAGGAGGTAGTGCCACTAATGATGGTGGTTTAGGGTTGTTTAGAGCTTTAGGAGGAAAAGATTTAGATAAAAATAACAATGAATTAGATGGGGTAGGAAAAGAATTACGAGAAATATCATCTCTAGATAATCAAAAATTAGATGAAAGGGTAACAAAAACCAAGTTTATCGCAGCCTGTGATGTTGATAATCCATTAATAGGTAAAAAAGGAGCAGCTTATGTGTTCGCTTCTCAAAAGGGAGCGAATGATGAGTTAGTACAAATATTAGATAAAGGTTTAAAAAACTATGCAGAGATTGTAAAAAAAGATTTGGGAGTAACTGTAGAATATCAAGCTGGTAGTGGTGCAGCTGGTGGTTTAGGAGCAGGTATACTAGCTTTTTTAGGTGGTGATTTAGTACCAGGGATTGATCTTGTTTTAGACACTATTAATTTTGAAAAAAGGATAAACAATGCAGACTTAGTACTAACAGGAGAAGGGAAATTAGATAAACAAACTTCTTATGGAAAAGTTCCGGTAGGTGTAGCAAAAAGAACAAAAGCATTTCAAATTCCTGTAATAGCCTTATGTGGAGAGGTGGGTGACGGAACCGAAAATCTTCATAAGTATGGTATTAATGCATATTTTTCTATAGCTGATGGTCCCACCTCACCAAATTACATGTTAGAAAATGCTTCTGAATTACTTAGTAAAACTACAGAACAAGTGATTAGAATGCTTAACTTAAACCATGCTTAGTTTTAAATTCTTTCCAGTTTTCTTTTAACCAATAAAAATCATTAAAACTAGTTAGTCTAGAACAAAAAGGGTTGTTTTCTTTTTCATTCTCAATAGTTGTGGTTGGTTTATCGCCATAGTCATGGCCTGGATAAACAATAGTGTTACCAGGTAACTTCATTAATCTATTTAAGCTTTCAAATTGAATAAAAGCATTTTCTTTATCAACTGTACCGCCCACTTTCCCAACAAATAATACATCACCTGTTATTAGTTTACCATCAAAGAAAAGACAAATATCTTCTTGAGTATGACCGGGTGTATGTAATATTTGTATAGGGTGTTCTGCAATATAAAGTGTGTCTTTATCTTTTACTGTTATTGTTTGATCTTTAAATTGGTCATTTGGTTTAAAAGATACTATTTGAGCTTTTGTAAATAGGTTCAGTATTGCTTCATTACCAAAAGTGTGGTCATGGTGAGGATGTGTATTAATTATATACCTAGGTTGTAGCTTTTTTTCTGTAATCTTAGTTATTAATAACTCATCACAAAAAGAAGGATCTACTACTGCACATTCTTTATTATTATCAGAATAGAGCAAATAACTAAAGTTTTTAGCTCTATGTGGACATTTTAACTGTAAGACTTTCAAGCTAGCTCCTCCTGTTCGTTTAAATTAAGATATTCCTGTAAAGCTTTACTGAGCTGATCAGGACAAGAAGTTTCTTTACCTTTACAAGAGATACCATGTAACTTTTTAATAACATCTTCAGCATTCATTCCAACAGCTAACTTAGAAAGACCTTGTAGAGTACCAGGACATCCAGAAACAAAAGAAACATCTGTGATAATATTATTTTCATCTACAGAGACTGATATTTGTTTACTACAAACTCCTTTTGTTTTATAATTATAATTTTTCATAATAGTCCTCCTTTTAAATTATCTCTTAAAGTTATCATTTTAGTATCGTGATACATTTGTTATTATCTATTATTAGAGATTTCCGTGTCAAGTTAATTAATAAAATAAGTAATTAGAGGAGGGTACAAATGATCAAAGTAATCAATTTAAAGAAAAACTATGGAACCTTTACTGCCGTAAATAATATCAATTTTGAAGTAGAACCAGGGGAAATCTTTGGTTTTTTAGGGCCTAATGGGGCAGGTAAAACAACAACAATTAATATGCTTACAGGCTTGTTACAACAAACATCTGGTAAAATATACTTAGATGGTATGGAATTTCATACTAATTCTAGAGAGGTAAAAAAAGTATTTGGTTACGCACCAGATGACCCAGCTTTATATGAGAAATTAAGTTTAAATGAATTTTTAGATTTTATTATTAATATCTACGAGTTAGATATTGAAAGTGCCCATGTAAGAAAAAATCAGTTATTAGATGTTTTTGATCTTTATGATAAGAGTGATTCATTAATCGGTAGTTTTTCTCGTGGAATGAAACAAAAGGCTTCTCTTATAGCAGCTTTATTACCACGACCAAAAATTCTAATTTTAGATGAGCCCACAAATGGACTTGACCCAAAAAGTGTAAAACAATTAAAAGATTTACTTGTAGAAGAAACTAAAAAAGGGGTTTCGGTCTTTATGTCTACCCACATATTAGAAATAGCTGAAAAGATGTGCCATAAGATAGCAATTATTCAAAGTGGAGAACTAAAGGCTATAGGAACTATTGATGAAATCTATCAGATGAGAGATGATGAAACTAAAGAAACAGACTTAGAAGAATTGTTTCTAGAAATAACCGGGGGAGATGACCATGACTATATTGAATGAACTAAAAAAATTAACTAAATTTGAAATAGAAAATTTCAAAAAAATATACTTTAATAAAGCTAACGGTCAAGGATTAGGTTGTAGTTTTTATTTAGGATTATTTGCACTTTTCATACTTTCCCTAATAATTTTTAGTTTCAGTAATAATTTATTTAGATTTTTACGTTTTAGTGTAAAAGACCCTGAAATAAGTCAATTATTAGAGTTAAACTTACTTTCATTATCAGTGATTATTGCCTTTATGATAATGGTTTTCAATGGGATAAGAGTAGTTTTTGAGAATTACTTTGAATCAAATGACTTACAAATTTTACTAACATTACCTTTGTCTATAAAGTCTGTGTTTATAATCAAATTTATAAAAAGTGCACTAATGAATTTCTTACAGGTACTTCCCTTTGTTGGAGCACTATGGTTAGGTTATGGAGTAGCAGCTAGAGCTAACATATTATACTTTTTAGTAATTATTTTAACACTATTTGCATCAGCAATAATTTTCACTTCTATGGCTTCATTATTTTTGTTTATAATTATTCGTTTAGTTTCATCTTTTAAATTAAAACAGATTATTACAATTGGCTCTTTTACTATCGCATTTTTATTATTCCTTGTTGGACAATACTTTGCTCAAATTGCAGAATTTGATCTTTCACCAGAAGGTATTGTAACCATAAGTGAGCAATTATTAATATATACGGATAGAGAATTGCCACATATATGGGTAGCTAGAACTTTATTACTACCAGTACAAGACTTTATTTACCCAGTTCAAGAATCCGTTTTACCTTTTATGATGTTAACGATTTCCGGTTTTGTTTTAAGTATAATGTTTTCTGAGAAGGTTTTTCTTACTGGCTGGTCAAAAAGTAAAGATGTCCAAAGTCGAATTAAACGACCTCAAAAACCTAAATCAGCAAAAAGTTTATTTATACAAAAATATTTTTCCGGTATTTTTATAAAAGATTGGTTATTTGTAAAAAGAACACCATTAATGTGGTATAATATGCTGATCTTCATTGCTCTATTAGGATTTTTATCTTTTAATTTATACCAAGGAGCAAATCTTATATCAAATGGTAGAATCTTAAACTTAGCTGATACATTAAGTGTGTTACTAATTATTTTCTTTAGTGTTCAAGCTGGTGGAAATATTGGAGGAGTTTCCTTCAGTATAGAAGGAGATTCTTTATGGATACTTAAAACAGCTCCAATTAATAAAAACAAGCTATATTTTTCTAAATTAGGTTTGGGTATGTTATCTAACTCAGTAATAGCAGTACTAGCTACTATAATTTTTAACTTTGTTCCTGATTTAAATATCTATCCATTGTACTTTACTATTCCATTAGTACTTGTGATTATTTCAGCCTTGACCTCAGTTAACTTATATTTAGATATTTCAAAACCTAATTTTGCTATCGGAAGAAGTCTGAACCAAATAGGTGGAGACAATAAAATGGAAGGTGAGATGCGATCTTTTTCGTATATGTTAATTATGTTTACATTTGTTCTTATTTTTTCAGTAATCTTAATAATTGGTAGTGTTATTGATCATTGGTTAACAATAGTGATAACTCTATCGTTAATAGCAGTATTAGTTATTATCTTAAATATTTGGTGTTATAAAAAAAGTGTGAAACACTTAGATAATTATTTGATAGGTTAAAAGGAGAGGTAAAGATGAACAATAAAGTGTCAATTATAAAGTTACCTTCTAACTACCAAGATAGCGATATTATAGATGGTGTAAGACAAGCTATAAAACAAGCTAACGGTCTTATTGAACAAATTAAGCCAGAAACAAAAGTTTTAATAACACCAAATTTAGTAGCAGTTCCACCAGAAGATATTAAAGGAGCTATTACATCTCCTGTAGTAACTAGAGCAGTTGCAGATTATATTACTGAACTAGGAGCAACTCCTATTATAGGGGATTCTTCCGCTGTTGGCGTAAACACAGAAGATGTTATTTCTGTTAGTGGATATGACAAGTTACGAAAACTAGGTTATGAAGTACGTGACCTTAAAACAGAACCTGTAGTAAATATTCCTGTTCCTTTCGGAAAGGCTTTGAAACAGTTATCAGTCTATCGGATCGTTAAAGAAGTTGATAGTATAATTACAGTTCCTGTTATGAAAACCCATGATCAGTTAGAAGTTAGTCTAGGTATTAAAAACCTAAAAGGTTTAATACCTGATAAGACTAAAAAAGCTTTTCATAATGAGTACGGTTTGGTTCATGCTGTGAATGACCTTTTGAGTAGTATTAAACCGATTTTCTCTGTGATTGATGCCACCTATGCTCTTGAAGGGTTAGGACCAGTTTATGGTGAGTCAGTTAATATGGGGATGATTTTAGCTGGGAAAGATTTAGTATCAGTAGATTCTGTAGCATCTGAAATAATGGGACTTTCTAAAGATGAACTACTTATTGAAAATGAAGCAAATAAAAGAGGTCTCGGAAAGCTTAATAATGAAGACATTCAAATAGCTGGTAATGTAAAAGATATATCTAATATTAAACGTTCTTTTACTAGAGTTAAAGATTTCGGTGATAAACTTATAAATGACGACTTTAAATTAGTATTTAATGAAAATGTCTGTACTGGCTGTAAAAATACTGTATTAAGTTGTTTAGATGATATCCATACAGAAGGATTTAGTGATTATTTAAAGGGAACCCAAATCTATGCAGGTCCTATACCTAAAGGTTACGATCAGGATATAGTGGATAGTGATGTTTTGATAGGTTCATGTTTAGCTAAACATGAAGAATTAGGGAACTATGTTCCTGGGTGCCCTCCAGAGAATCTTCCTGTAATAGAAGCTATGATAGGGAAAGGAAAGATAGGTATGAGGTATTCTGATATACAACAGACATATCAAGGTATTATTTTTGATTTAGATAATACTTTGATTAATTCTAAAATTGATTTTGGAAAAATGAAAAGAGAAGTATTTAACTTTTTTTTAGATAATCAATTAATCTCGTCTGATATTGAACTGAGTTATCATACAGTTTCAACTTTAATTGAACAGGCTAACTCAACTACAGACCAACAAGAAGAAAGGTTATGGCAAATAATCACAAGTATAGAGGCAGAGGGTATGTCAAAAGCAGAACTTGAACCAGGTGCGAAACAGGTTTTAGAAGAGTTAACTAAAGATTACACATTAACAGTGTTGACTAATAACTCAACTAGAGCAGCAAAAAAAGCCCTTGAGAAATTCCAATTAGCTGATTTTTTTGATTTAGTAGTTGGTAGAGCTGAAATGGAAAAACTAAAACCATCACCTTGTGGTGTTATTTATGTTTTAGAACAATACCCAGAACTATCTTACGATAAGTGGGTTATGATTGGTGATTCTTGGATAGATGGCAAAGCTGCTCAAAGTGGTGGAATATCCTTTATAGGATATAGGTGTAATGAAAATGATCTAACTAACAAAGAAGTTAATTATATAACTAATATTGAAAGCTTAGAGCATTTATTAAATATCTTATTCTGGAGGGACTACAGATGACAGATCCTAATCAAGTTGTACCAAGATATCGGACATATTCAGAGTACTTAAAAAATAAATATGGAGAAAAGGTTTATAAAATACCTATTAATTTACCAGGAACTTGTCCTAATCGTGATGGTAAGCTTGGAGAAGAGGGTTGTATCTTTTGTGATGAAGACGGATCAGGTTTTGAATGTTTCCCTAACTCTATGGCTATTGAGGAACAATTACAAAAAAACAAAAAGTTTTTTAGTGAAAGGTTTAAGGCAAAAAAGTTTATAGTTTATTTCCAAGCATTTTCGAATACCTACTGGCCTATTGAAAAACTTCAATCTTTTATTGAAACGGCAGCCTGTGAACAAGATATTGTCGGAGTTTCAATATCAACTAGACCAGATTGTATAAATGATAAATATCTAGATGTTTTAGAAGAGATTAGTTATAAATATAATGTTAATATTGATATCGAATTAGGTCTACAAACTGTAAATTATCGTACATTAGAAAAGATTAATAGGGGTCATACACTTGCAGAATTTATTGATGCTTTAATGCGTATAAAAAAACGAAACTTTAGTACTTGTATCCATATTATACTCAACTTACCATGGGATGATATGGAAGATATAATCGAATGTTCTAAATTAATGAGTGCATTACAAGTAGACCAGATCAAATTACATTCGCTATATGTTGTAGAAGGGACTAGGTTAGCTGAAATGTATAAACAAAATGAATTCTCTATAATTTCACTTGAAGAGTACGTTGAGCGAGTTGTCACATTTTTAAGATACTTGTCATACGATATCGTAGTTCAAAGATTAATTGGAAAAGGCCCTAAAGATAAAGTACTTTTCAACAATTGGGATCGAAGTTGGTGGCACGTTAAAGAAAAGATTGACCAAAAACTTGTAAATCGGGATGTAGAACAAGGTGATAAATGCGATTATCTAAACGGTAAAGCATTATACTAGTAATTTATAATAGCTACAGGAATTTTGACTTTTTTGTAGAACATTGTATATAACCGCCGAAAAACTAGGCCTATCCATTAATAAAGAGGTGTTGCGAAGTGAAAAAAAGTTTACTTGTTCTACTATTAGTCACAATTGTATTATTGTCTGCTTGTACTGCACTACAAACTATAAGTAGTCCAGACCCAGAAGAAGTGACAGAATCTAAAAATAAAGAAGAAAAAGATTCTGACAAGGACAATAAGGAAGAAGGGGAAGAATCTAAAGAAGAGGAAAAGGAAGACGTACTAGATTTTACTTACCCAGATGCTGTACGAGGAATATATCTCACAGGAAATTCTGCAGGTGGTTCTAGGTTTGATGACCTTGTTGATCTAGTTAATGAAACAGATCTTAATGCAATGGTTATTGATATAAAAAATGACCATGGTAATGTTACATTTAAACTTGATGGAACTGAATTTGATGATATTAGCAAAAACTATATAAGTGACCCTGAAGAAATGATGGAAGTACTTTATGAAAATGAAATTTATCCTATTGCTCGAATAGTAGTCTTTAAAGATAGTGTTCTACCAGAAGAACACCCTGAATTTGGATTTAAAAATTATAATGGTTCTGTTTGGAAAAACAATAGTGGTGAGGCATTTACAAATCCTTTCATGGAAGAAGTTTGGGAATATAATTTAGATATTGCTGAACTTGCAGCTGAAATGGGTTTTCAAGAAATCCAATTTGATTATGTGAGATTTCCAGATGGTTTTGGTAGTAGAGATGAAAAATTAGACTATTCTTTTGGAAACTATACAGAAGAAGAGCTAACACCTAGAATTGAAGAAGAGTGGGAAGAAATGCTTGACGAAACAGATGGTGAAAAACCTGAATTCACAAATAATAACATAGACAAAGAAGATATAGAAGATGAATTAGATAAGGAAAATAAGGATAAAGAACCTAAGGAAGATGATTGGGAAGAACTTTCTCCTCCGGAATATAATTACGGTCTTGCTCGAGTAATGGCAGTGACAGATTTTGTTGAATATGCAAATGATCGATTAAAAGATTATGATGTTGATGTATCAGTTGACATTTTTGGGTATACTGCTACTGTTCCTGAATCTCGAGGTATCGGGCAAAACTTTTACAAAATTAGTGAACATGTAGATGTTATATCATCTATGATTTATCCAAGTCATTGGGGACCAGGATCTTTTGGTATCGATGCACCAGACCTGTATCCCTATGAACTAATTGAAAAATATAGTAAAACTGAAAATGAATTATTGGATGAATTGGACAACCCACCAGTTTCACGTCCTTGGTTACAAGATTTCACTGCATCATGGTTAGGCACTAAAGGTGTAAACTATCTTAATTATGGTAAAGAAGAAGTAGAGGCACAAATTAAAGCACTACATGAAAATGGTATAGATGAATATTTATTATGGGACCCTAGTAATCGGTATACAAGAGGTGTTGATTTTTTACCTTTAGAAGATTAATAATTTTGAAAGCAGACCTATTAGGTCTGCTTTTTAAAAATTTTGGAGTGATTTTATGGTATGGGTGCGTTCTCAAGATAAACGTAGTTTAATGAATGTCCAAGAATTTCGGGTAGAAGGTAAACGTATACTCGGAATAGCAGGATATGGAAGTATTTCAGAGTGGGTGATAGTACTCGGGATCTATAAAACTCCAAAACAATCCAGAGAAGTACTTGATGTGATACAAATCAAAATAGCTGATAAAAAACAAAAAATAATAAACATGCCTGAATATAAATAAAAGCGCTGTTTTTAGCGCTTTTATTTAACTAATCCTAATTTTTCTCTAACATCTTCCATTGTTTTTGAAGCTATACCTGATGCTTTTTCTGCTCCTTTTGTGTAGACTTCTTCTAGGTAATCTCGGTTTTCCATATATTCTTGATATTTATCTTGAATAGGTCGTAAATTTTCAATAACTACTTCAGCAACTGCTTTTTTGAAGTCTCCATATCCTTTTCCTGAAAATTGCTCCTCAACTTCCTCAACAGTATTGCTTGTTAATTTAGAATAGATAGAGATTAGATTTTTAATCCCAGGTTGAGCATCACTAAATGCTACCTGATTTTCATTATCAGTTACTGCACGTTTTATTTTCTTTGTAAGAGACTTTTCAGATTCTAGCAAGTAAAGAACACCTTTATCATTTTCTTCTGATTTAGACATTTTCTTTTCAGGTTCTTGTAAGTCCATTACTCTAGCTCCAACTTTTGGTATATGAACTTCTGGGATTTTAAAAGTATCACCATATGCATTATTGAAACGTTCAGCCACCTCTCTAGATAACTCTAAATGCTGTTTTTGATCTTCTCCTACAGGTACCAAGCTTGTTTGGTAGAGTAATATGTCAGCAGCCATTAATACAGGGTATGTATAAAGTCCAGCATTAACATTATCAGAATGTCGCTCTGATTTTTCTTTAAACTGAGTCATTCTATTTAATTCACCCATATATGTCATACAATTTAAGAGCCAAGCAAGTTCTGTATGTTCTCTAACATGAGATTGAAAAAATATGATACTTTTATCTGGATTAAGACCACAGGCTAAGTACTGAGCTAAAAAAGAAAGTGCGGATTCTCTAAATGATTCAGGGTCTTGTCGTACAGTTAATGAGTGAAGGTCAACTATAGAAAAAATACACTGATAATCATCTTCTAAACTTTTCCAGTTTTTTATAGCTCCGATATAATTACCTAGAGTTAGACTACCTGAAGGTTGTGCTCCACTAAATATAACTTTTTGATTTTGTATTTCCAAAAATATCACCTCTTTTGAATTTACTTTATATTTTATTCTAATATTGTAATCTTGTCACTCTCATATATATCTTTTTCTTGTTTTTCCTCATTAGGATAACCAATAGCACAGAGTCCTAACGGTAGATATTCATTATCTATACCTAATAATTTCTTTATCGTATCTGCTCGTTCTTCTCTTGGGTAGACCCCTAACCAAACGGATCCAAGTCCATTTGCAGTAGCAGCTAATAAGATATTTTGCATGGCTGCTGCACAATCTTGAACCCAATAAGGTTCCTCTTTTTTACCACATACAGCAATCGCTAAAGGAGCTTCTTTTAACATATTTGAATATGGATGAATTTCTGTGATTTTATCTAAAGTGTTGCGTTCTTTTATAACGACAAAATGCCACGGTCTTTTATTTAAGGCTGAAGGTGCTGCCATACCAGCTTTTAGTAGTTCAGTTATCTTTTCATCTTCAACCAAACGATTCTGATAACTTCTAATGCTTCTTCTTTTAAATAAAAGATCCATACTCATCTTTCTACCTCCTTTGATGAATTAGTGTAATACAGGTTAATATTTATTTTGTCAAAAACATGAACAAAAGTCAAAGTTATATCTATTTATTTACTTTGCAAAAAATTTTCATTTCGTTTATACAAGCATTTGCATTTGTCTTATATTATAATAAAGAATAATATAAATGGGAGGATACCACAATGTTACAACTAGTACTGATATTTGAATCGTTAATAGTAATATTTTTATTAGGAGTACTATATTATAGTTTTAATGATACTAACAATCAATTTAAAGAAAATAAAAAATAAAATCAAAAATCATATTATAGACTCTTTTTATGATAGACAGGAAATTACTATTTTTAAAAGAATAGTAATAAATAAGACTAGAATATCAAAATTAGGTGATATATATGTATACAGAAGATGAAATTTTAATATTAGCTGGTAATGCTGCTGAAATAATGTTAGCAAATGGGGGCGAAACCTATCGTGTTGAACAAATGGTAGAATATATGTGTAAATCTGCAGGTATCAAATTCGTAGAACCCTATGCAACACCAACTGGCATTTTTATATCAGTAAATAATGTGGATGAACCACCAGAAACTACAATTAGAAGGGTTAGATCTAGGACTATTGACCTTGATAAAGTTTCTAGGATTAATGAATTATCTAGAAGAATTGCTTCTCATGAGATAAGTTATCAAAAAGCTCAAAAAGAACTTAAAAGTATTGCAAAAGAAGGAAAAACTTTTGGGTTTTGGCCTACGATTTGGGGTGCATGTATGATTTCAGCTTCGTCTGCTATGTTTTTTGGAGGTCATTGGATTGATATACTACCTAGCTTTATTATTAGCTTTATAATACAAATTACAATTAACTATATGGATATTAGAGATATTTACTTTTTTTCAGATTTTCTAGCTGGTTTGATTGGTGGATTAGTAGGTAGTGCATTTATTAATTTAGGATTTGGAACTAGTTTAGATGTCTTAACAGTCAGTGCATTAATGCCTTTAGTTCCTGGAGTTGCAATTACAAATGGAGTAAGAGATATAATAAAAGGAGATTTAAATTCAGGTATGGTTCGTGTGTTTGCTGCTATTTGGGTGGCAGTAGCGATTGCATCAGGAGTAGTAGCATCCTTTTATATAGTTGGGGGCGGTCAATTTTGATGGAATATATTTCAGCCTTTTTCATTTCGTTTTTCTTTGGTGTCTACTTTCAAAACCCAAAACGAACGTTAATAAGTGCAGGTTTAACCGGTGTAATAGGGTGGTCGGTTTTTGAAATACTATATAGTTTTGAATCTGAACTTTTCTCAGTATTGATGGCTTCAGTAATTATTGCAATTCTTTCTGAAATCTTTGCCCGTATTCATAAAACACCGGTTACAGTCTTTATTATTGTTGGTTTTATACCATTAGTACCAGGAGTGCGTGCTTATAATACTATCCTTGAATTTTCACGAGGGAATTTAGATAAAGGTTTAGAACTAACTATAGAGACCTTTTTTATAGCATGTGCTATAGCGCTTGGAATTAGCATTATTTCTTCTATAGCAAGAATACTTAAAGAACAAAAAATAGTCTAAGAGCTCTAACTATCTATGTTTTCTAAATATGTCAAAAAGGCTTCTAGTTATATTTCTAGTCATTCTTCTTTGAGCACTTCTTTGAAAGCTACGCTTCGCTCCCTGGCTATCTCCTTTTATTAATCTTATTAAGGCAGATAAAGGAATATATACTCCTCGTCGTCTGTTAAACATTTAACCACCTCCAAAAACTATTGTATCATGAAATTAATAAGGTGGCACTAGAACCTTTTAAGTATGTAAAAACCTACCTATTAGGTAGGTTTTATTCAATATCAATCTCATGTGTAAACTTACTAGTATTATTTTTTAATGGGAGTTTCACCTGTAAAATACCATCTTGATAAACAGCTTTGACATTATCAATTGCTTCGATATCAACTTCTTCAGGTAAAGGATAGTTTCTTTGAAAAAGACCAGATTGACGTTCTTGTCGTAAATAATTTTGTTCTTGTATTTGTGAATCTTTTTTTAATTCACCTTTTACAAGTAGGTAGTTATTTTCAAAGCGAACTGAAATATCTTCCTTTTTTAACCCTGGAAGCTCTATATCAAAATATAATTCACCATCTTTTTCATATATATCAGCTCCACCATAACCTGTTTTAATCATTTCTTCAGGTGGAGGGTTAAGTACGCCAAACCCAGGAGTCCAACTAAATAAGTTTTCACCTTCGTGTCTCATATAATACCTCCTTCAAATTTGTGGTATTTTATTATTAAATGAAAAACTTTCGATTATACAAAGAGGGTTATAATGAACTATAAATATTACATGATTGTTTTAAAGCTAGATAAACCACAACAAATAAAAATAGGTGAATTAGGCTTATTCGAATTTAAAATGGGTTACTATGTTTACATAGGTCGAGCAGCTAAAGGTATTAGAGCTCGATTATCGAGGCATATTTCTTTAAAGAAATATAAAAGATGGCATATTGACTATTTAAGTGAAAAAGCTATGCCTGTTTACACTAAACTTTTAGCTAGTGAATATTATTTTTCAGAATGTGAAATAGCAAAAAATGTTAAAAAAATTGGTGGTGAAATTACAGACAGGTTTTGGAGCTTCTGATTGTAACTGTAAATCCCATTTGCTATTTTTCGATAAGTTTCCAAGAAGTTTTTCATCTAAGGAGGGAAAAATTTAATGATTACTAAAAAACTGCAATCACAATTAGAGTTTATAGCTGAGATTGATAAACTGAAAACTATAATTAGAAGAACTAAGCTTATATCTGAAAACAGATTAGAAAATGATGCAGAACATTCCTGGCACCTAGCTATTATGGCTGTCACCCTAGAAGAATATGCAGATGAACCAGTTGAGATCTCCCGGGTAATTAAAATGCTTTTAATTCATGACCTAGTTGAAATTGATGCTGGAGATACGTTTATCTATGATGAAGACATGAACTTAAGTAAACAAGAGCGTGAAAGACAAGCTGCTAAACGTATATTTGGTTTACTTCCCAAAGATCAAGAGAATTTATTTTGGAATTTATGGGAAGAGTTTGAAGAAGAAAAAACACCAGAAGCTCGTTTCGCTACAGCTTTAGATAGGTTACAGCCAATAATTCACAACTACCATAATCAAGGAGGAACATGGAAAGAATTTAATATTACAAGAGAACAAGTTGAAAAGAAAATAAGTAAAATATCTAAAGGATCTAAAAAACTTTGGGAAGTTACAGAAAAAATTCTCACAGAATCACAAGAAAAAGGATATCTCTAATGTTTTTGATCAAGTTTAACTACTAGATCAATTATAGCATCAACATCAGTATCTATTATAACTTCACTTAAGATACTTCGAAGCTTTCTATAATCTAATAATTCATCATCAAAGCTAGCTAGGTCCTCTTCTTCAACAACTAAGGCTTCTTGTTCATTAATAGTAATGTGTTGTTGTTTTATCTTTTGATGTTCTAGTTGTTTATTTCTATATAATTCATCTAAAAATGTATTAGGATAGAACTTTAATCTAAAAGGTTCTTCAGTAATAACTATTAAACCAATATGTCCGGAATCACTTGTACATTCTCTGAAGTAGATTGGGTTAGAAGTTTGGGGGTCTTTTGCAACTCTCCACATTTATAACCACCTCTTTCTTTTTAAATTTCTTTTAATAGTGTTTGAATAGGGAAGTAACTATATTCACGTATAGATGAATTAATACTATACTTGTAATTGAAGTAATTATGAATTATACTGGGATAAACTGCTAATTAAAAGGGAGTGGGCTACGTTGCAGATAGCTATTATAGGAGCAGGTCCAGGAGGTTTATCTGCAGGGATGATCCTTGCTTATCACGGTTTTAATGTCACTATATATGAGAAAAAGAATGATGTTGGTGGAAGAAACAGTTATCTAACAGATAATAATGCTAAATATAGGTTTGATATTGGACCCACTTTTCTTGTGATGCCATTTATTTTAGAAGATATATTTTATCAATGTAATAAAAGTTTATATGATTATCTTGAATTAAAATTATTAGATCCATATTATAAAATTGATTTTGGAGATGGAACTGAGCTTCACTTAGGTCATAATTTAAAAAGAGTAATTGAAAACATAAAAGAGTACAATCTGAATGATGTTGAAGGGTTTAAAAAATACCTATATGATAATGAACAAAAGTTCAATAAAGTATTTCCATTTTTAAGAAAAGATTATCAAAACTCTATTATAAATTGGGATAGCTTGAAACTTTTTTTTATTGGAAAAACATATATGAGCCTTAAAAAAGATCTAATTAGGTACTTTCAAGATGATAGACTAATAACAGGATTTTCTCTTATACATAAATACTTAGGAATATCTTCAGAGAAGTGTCCAGCTTTATATAGTATATTACCTTATATGGAATTTAGCTCAGGCATTTACCATGTTATAGGTGGTCTAAATCAAATATCAAAAGCAATGGCTACAGTATTTAAGCAATTAGGTGGGAACCTCAAATTAAACAGTGAAGTATCAAATATAAATATTCAAAATGGTAAAGCCACAGGTCTAACATTAAAAGATGGTTCAATTGTAGATTATGATGAAATAATAATGAATGCTGATTTTACAAATGGACTTTCTAACCTAGTATCTAATAGTAAACGATCAAAGTATACAGATAACAAGTTAGAAAAGATGGATCATTCATACTCAAACTTCACCTTGTATTTAGGTCTAAATAAACTATATTACAATTTATCTCATCATAATTTTTTTAATATAGATAATTACCCTAACCTAAAGAAAACTTCTGTTGATTCTTTTATTTATGTTCAAAATCCTTCGATCAATGATTCAACATTAGCTCCATGTGACCATTCAACTATGTATATTACTTTAACTGTTCCAAATACAAAAAGTGATTATGATTGGAAAGAACTATCTATAAACATTCGAAATGAAATAGTGAAGTTGCTCCAAAAAGAGGCTAAACTAGATAATATTGAAGAGCATATAGAATTTGAGCGTATAATAACTCCAGATGAGTGGGAAAAATGTTACGATGTGGGGTATGGCGCGTGCTTTAATTTATCTCATAGTAGAAATCAAATAATGAGTAAACGACCACTTAATAATTTTGAAGAATTTTTAAATATGTGGCTAGTAGGTGGGGGAACTAACCCAGGCAGTAGTTTACCTTTTGTATTTGAGTCTGGTAGAGTAACTGCTCACTCTATTTTGAAAAAGTATAATATTAAGGTACCTGAATTATTCATTCCCCCTGTAAGTCATGGGTATTTTAATCTTTGATGCCAAATATGTATATAATTTCAATAAATAGTAAAATTTACTATTGAGTGTAACAATTTATTAATATTACTCGTCTTAGAGAGTAAAATGATTTGGAGGTTTTAGTTTTGTTGTTTAGAAATAAAAATAGTGCCCTGGAACAAGCAATATTAGGTATATTAATACTTGTTTTGGTTGTAGGAATCTATCTTGTATTTATCCCAGGTTAATTAAGATAAATAATCATCGATAGGGCTTTGTAAAGGTAAGTATATTCTTAAGGTACCATGATCAAAGTTGGTTTGTGGGTGTTTTTGACTTTCTGTATTTATGACTCCTGGTAATGGAAATGTTTTTTCAAAGTTTTTGTCATTGTAACCATAAACCTCACCAGTAACTTTAAGGGTATTTTCTTTAAGATCAACATTTATATCGTCTTTACTCACGCCAGGTAATTCCATTTGAATTACCAAAAAACCCTCATCTTCATAAATATCAGTATTACATCGATCATGCTTTAATAGTCCTTGTTTCATAGTGTTAATTACTACACCAAGACCAGAGCGTAGTTTATAGATATCTTGACCATCTGCGCCACGATTGTATTTATCCATATTTTATTAACCCTCCATTTGATAATTTGTCTGTCTTATTCTTTGTTTATAAACGATATTTATACTTATTCATTTGTAATATGGGAGAGGAGGAAATTATGGTAACTAAGTATGTAAAACTTACAGATGACTTAAAAGACAAATATTTAAATATGCAAGGTTATGCTTTTATACCAGAAAAAGGACCAGATTTTCCTGATCTATGGAAGGGTCCAGATATAGGAGAAAAAAAGGGACTTATCAGTAAAGATGAATTATTAAGTGTAGGACGTTTATTAAAAACAAAACTTAGTTTAAGAAACGAGTTACACCCAGTTGGTGGTATAGCTGATATTGTTACTATGCCAGAAAATCGTGGGAAGGGTTATTTCAAAAAATTCTTTTACGAAATTTTTAATGATTTAACAAATCAAGGTATCTACCTAAGCCTTCTGTGGCCATCATCTTATCAGATTTATAAAAAGTTAGGATATCAAATAGCATCAAAGAGAATGATCTATAGTTTAGACCTAAAAGATTTTTTAGTAGATACACAAAATGATGGAGACTTAATTCCCGTAAATGCAAATAACGAAAAAACAGTCTTACCTGAAGTCTATAATCAAGTATATACTAATTTCAACCTTGCTTTAATTAGAGATAATAACTGGTGGGATGCTTTTGTTACTAAGCAATCAAAAGTATCATCTGGAAAGAAAGCCTATATATATGCAGTTAAATTTGATAAATATGAAGGGTATATTATTTTTACATTTAAAAATAATGCAGATTCTAAGATAGAAATAGTAGTAAGAGAACTTTTATATACCACTAATAGGGCTTATAAAAGATTATTAAATTTTATAGCAGGTCATAATTTACAAGCAGATATGGTAACTTTTGAAGGAAGTATTGATGAATATTTTCCAGATAATTTTATACATCCAGAAGCTATAAGTTGTAAGCAGACCTTGGGTCCTGCTATTAGAATTATAGATACATATACTGCTTTAGAGAAACTTTCTTATGATGAAAAAATTGATGATAGTATAATATTAGAAGTTTGTGATCACTTTTATCCAAAAAACACAGGTACTTTTCAACTAACTATTAAAAATGGGCAAGCAGTAATCCAAAAAACTAATGATATACCTGATGTAAGTGTTGATATTGGGACTTTATCTCAAATGTATATTGGATATATTGATCCCATTAGTTTATACAATGAAAATAGATTAACAATTAATAATGATAAATTGTCTCTTTTATCAAAAATGTTTCCTAAATACCCTATATATCCAACTGAATACTTTTAACTTTCTTTCTTTTAAATGAGTTATGTGATATAATCCTGACAAAATCAGTCGGGACAAGAGGTGACTAACATGAAAGTAGCAAATGATATGACAGAATTAGTAGGATTAACACCAATGGTTTATTTAAACAGACTAGTAGGTGAAGAGTCTTCTAATGTATTAGTAAAACTTGAAATGTTTAACCCCAGTGGAAGTGTGAAAGATCGTGCTGCTTATAATATGATCAGAGAAGCAGAACGTTTAGGAGAACTCCCACAAGACGGAACTATTATAGAACCTACTTCTGGTAATACAGGAATAGGACTTGCTATGAATGCTGCAGCAAAAGGTTATAACATTATTCTAGTTATGCCTGATACTATGACAAAAGAAAGAATTAAAATATTAGAAGCCTATGGTGCTCAAGTGGTACTAACACCAGGTGAGAAAAAAATGCCTGGTGCAATTGAAAAAGCAAAAGAGTTAGCAAAAGAAATCCCTGGTAGTTTTATTCCACAACAGTTTGAAAATATGGCTAACCCAGACATTCACAGATATACTACAGCCAAAGAAATTATTAACCAACTAGAACAAGAAAATATAAGACCAGACGCTTTTGTAGCTACAGCTGGTACAGGTGGAACAGTTACAGGAACAGGTGAGATTTTAAAAAAGCAATATCCTGACCTTCAAGTATATGTAGTAGAGCCTGAATCATCTCCAGTTCTATCAGGAGGAAGTCCTGGTAAGCATAAACTTGTTGGTACTAGTCCAGGATTTATACCAGATACTTTGAACCAAAACATCTATAATGATATTATACAATGTTCTGATGATAATGCTTATCAAATCACAAGAAACCTTGCAAAAAAAGAGGGGATTTTAGTTGGACCTTCTTCAGGAGCTTCTTGTTATGGAGCACTAAAGGTGGCTAATAAATTGGGACCTGATAAAACAGTTATCTGTATTGCACCAGATACTGGTGAAAGATATCTATCGAGTGATATTTTTTAACGTCTTTGACTTATGTCAAAGGCGTTTTTTTATTCTTGACAAACTAGAAAATACGTAGTACAGTAGAAACATCATAAAGTACTAAATACCTACAGGTAATTAGGGTTTTGAACAATGGGTTTCTATAGGAGGGGTTATATGTCAGAGAAATTAATGATTCAAAATGCAGCGAAATACTTTGAAAATGTTAATAATAGATTTGAAGTTTTTAATGATATTAACTTACAAGTTGAACCTGGTGAATTTTTAGCACTATTAGGTCCATCTGGATGTGGTAAATCAACTTTACTTAATTTAATAGCAGGATTAGAAAATCTTTCACAGGGAAGTATCTATCTCGGGTCAAATCAGATTACAGCTCCAGGTCCTGATAGAGGTGTAGTTTTTCAAGAACCTGCATTGATGCCTTGGCTTACTGTTCTTGATAATATTGTTTTTGCTATCAAAAAACAATATGAAACCGAAGGAAAAGATTGCACTAAAAATCAGTTAAAACAAGTTGCTTTATCTTATTTACAAATGGTTCATTTAAGTAAATTTAAAGATCACTACCCTCATAAATTATCAGGTGGTATGAAACAAAGAGTAGCTATAGCTAGAGCATTAGCTATGGACCCTAAACTTCTGTTAATGGATGAACCTTTTGGTGCATTAGATGAACAAACTAGAATGGTATTACAAAAAGAATTAATAAAAGTTTGGGAAAAGACACAAAAGACTGTGATTTTTGTTACTCATAATATTCGAGAAGCAATCTATTTAGCTGACCGGGTTGTTTTGATGGGAATTAATCCAGGAAGAGTTATAGACATATTTCCAGTCGATATTGAAAGACCTAGAACTAGCAGTAATGAACGGTTTACTAAACTTGAAGAGGAAATCACAGATGATCTTTCTAGTGAAATATATAAAGTTATGAAGGAGGAGATGGGAGATGAGTATCAGAAAAATCCAAACTAATTTTAATGTAAATGTCCCAACATTAGATTTAAAGCCATTACTTAGAAGGTTACTTTTTTTTACCATACTCATCTTACTGTGGGAAATGGTATACAGAGTAAACCTAGTATATGAGTTTAGAACAATCACATTTTTCCCTTCTCCTTTAGGAGTTATAGAACAGTTATATAACGGATTTTTTGGTTCTAAAATTTTACTATATGCAACTTTAACAAGTTTTCAAAGAATTATAGTAGGTTTTATAGTATCTGTTTTATTTGGAAGTATACTTGGTATTTTGACAGGTAAATGGAAGCTAATAGATGAAACCCTTGGTTCACTTATTACAGTACTTCAAACAATACCAAGTATAGTATGGCTTCCAATTGCACTAATGATGTTTCAAACAAGTAATATTGCAATTATCTTTGTGGTTGCTTTAGGCGGTACATGGGCTATGGCTTTAAATACAAGAATGGGGATTAGAAATGTAGATCCATTACTTATTAAAGCTGCACGAGTAATGGGCTATGAGGGATTTGAACTGATTTCGAAGGTGATGTTAAAAGCATCAGTTCCTTATTTAATTACAGGAACACGTTTAGCTTGGGCCTTTGGGTGGAGAGCTTTAATGGCAGCTGAATTACTTGGAACAGGTGGTCTCGGAAGAACTCTAATGGATGCACAAGATTTCTTTAACTTTGATCTAGTTATCGCAATTATGGTAATTATATCAACAACTGGTTTAATAGTAGAACATTTAATATTTAAAACTTTAGAAGAAAAAGTTATGACACGTTGGGGATTAGAAATTTAATTATAAAATAGGAGGGTAACTTATGTTTAACAAAAAGAAACTAGGATTATTAGCAGCAACATTCACACTAGGGCTTGTAATTGCAGGTTGTGGTGCTGATGACAATCAACAGGTAGAAGAAGTGGATATCGGATATTTTCCGAACCTTGATCATGCAGCAGGAATAGTTTCAAAAGAAGAGGGTATTATGCAAGATAATCTAGGAAGTGAAATTACTGCTAACTTTAGAAACTTTCCAAACGGAAACCAATTTATTGAAGCATTAGATAATGGGCAGATAGATATGGGTTATGTAGGTCCTGGACCAGCTATTAATTACTATTTACAAGGAGGAGATGTAACTATTTTAGGAGCAGCAGCAAATGGGGCTACTTTAATAGTTTCTAATGAGGGGTCAGATATAAAAGACTTAGAAGATTTTGATGGTAAACACTTTGGTTCACCCGGAAATGGTTGCACTCATAATGTACAGTTAGAAATTATGCTTCAAGAGCTAGGCCTTACTTCTGAACGAGTTGGTGGTACAGTCAAACATCAGTCAGGAGTTGATCCTGCAAACTCTGCATTGATGTTTGACCAAGACCAAATGGATGCATATACAGCTCCTGAACCTTGGGGAACTTATATGGTTGAAGAACATAATGCAAATGTAGTAGCTGAATGGGATGAAGTTTTCTTAGGAGAAACCCTTCCGAGTGTTGTATTAGTAACAAGTAATGACTTTCTTGAAAATCACCCAGAGGTAGTAGAACAAGTTATGAAAGGACATTTAGAATCAGTAGAGTTTGCTCAAGAAAATAAGGAGAAAACATTATCATTAGCTAATGATCTAATATATGAATTAAGTCAGAATAAATTACCAGAAGAAGTATTAATGAAGTCTTGGGAGCGATTTGAAGTAACAGAACAAATTCACCCACAATCTTTAGAAGATTGGGCTGATGCTTCTTATGAACTTGAATTCTTGTTAGAAGAACCAGATATTGATGGATTAATTAACACTGAGATTTTAGATAACTTAACAGAGTAATTTTTTCCCCTGCTATAGCCATATAGTAGGGGAATTTTTAGTTTGCCCTGCATGGGCGGTAGCTAGGCGGTGAAAGTCCGCTACAGGCTTGGTGGCAGGAACTGTTAGCAAATGGCAAGGGCGTCCATCGTGAGGTGGAGTCTGAAGGAAGCCTAATGCAA
>NZ_NIQC01000033.1 GCF_002216005.1 Natranaerobius trueperi | reverse complement strand
AGATTTTGCATTAGGCTTCCTTCAGACTCCACCTCACGATGGACGCCCTTGCCATTTGCTAACAGTTCCTGCCACCAAGCCTGTAGCGGACTTTCACCGCCTAGCTACCGCCCATGCAGGGCAAACTGAAAAGGGGCTTAATCCCAAAAGTTTCACTTTTGGGACAGCCCCTTGTATTAGACATTAAATCTAAAATGAGATATGTCACCATCTTTCATAATATAATCTTTTCCTTCTAACCTTAAGACACCATTTTCTCTTGCGTTAGCATAACTTTGATATTTTATCAGATCTTCATATGCAATAACTTCAGCTCTGATGAAACCTCTTTCAAAATCAGAATGTATTTTTCCTGCTGCTTGTGGAGCTGCTGTTCCTTCTTTGATTGTCCAAGCCCTCACCTCTTGTTCACCAGCTGTGAAAAAAGTTATAAGTCCTAAAAGATCATAACCAGCTTTTATAACTTTATTTAAACCTGGCTCTTCTAAACCTATTTCTTCTAAAAACTCGTCCATTTCTTCATCATCTAATTCAGCTAGTTCTGATTCAATACTTGCACAAACTTGGATCACTTCTGACCCTTCTTTTGTAGCATACTCTTCTACTTTTTGTACTAGCTCATTAGAATGATCATTATTAATATTATTTTCTCCTACATTTGCTACATAAAGAATTGGTTTAGTTGAAAGTAAAGGTAGTGTTTTTAAGATTTTTTTCTCATCATCATTAAAGCTTAATGAACGAGCTGATTGACCTTCAGATAGAGTTTTTTGCAAGCGTTCAAGTAACTCATATTCTTTTTTATATTCTTTGGCTCCTCCAGATTTCATTAACTTTTGGGTTTTTTCCATTCTTTTTTCTACTTGTTCTAAGTCTGAAAATATCAATTCTAAATTAATGGTTTCAATATCTCTTATTGGGTCAATAGATCCATCTACATGCGTTATGTCTTGAGATTGAAAACATCTAACTACATGTGCTATAGCATCTACTTCACGAATATTAGATAAAAATTTATTACCTAACCCTTCTCCTTTACTTGCTCCTTTAACTAATCCAGCTATATCTACAAATTCAATAGCTGTTGGTACAGTTTTTTTTGGCTTAATAAGTTCACTTATTTTTTCTAACCTTTCATCAGGTACATTTACGACGCCAACATTTGGATCGATTGTACAAAAAGGAAAGTTAGCAGCATCAGCTCCTGCTTGAGTAATAGCATTAAATAAAGTGGATTTTCCTACATTAGGAAGTCCTACAATTCCTATTTGCATGTTATACAACCTCCTTAAGATATTACACACAATTCTATATTATACATAAGCATAAACATCTTGGCAATTATGTAAAAAAGATTAATATCATAATAAGTACAAGCCACTAACGGCTTGTACTTATTAACTAATTGTTAAATAAACATTATAAGAGCTTTATTTACTTTTTTATCACTACTGTTTTACTATCTCAACACTTTTACTAGCACCAATTCTTGTTGCACCCGCTTCAATCATTTGCCTTGCGGTTTCATAATCCCTTATTCCTCCTGATGCTTTAACCCCAAGCTCTTCACCAACTGTTTTTCTCATAAGCTTTACATCCTCTACTGTAGCTCCACCTGTACTAAATCCTGTTGAAGTTTTAACATAATGAGCACCAGCTCTTTTTGAAAGTTCACAAGCTTTGATTTTCTCTTCATCTGTTAATAGACAAGCCTCAATTATCACTTTAACAATTGTACCAACAGGTACTGCATCTACTACTTCGTTAATATCTTCAACTACTTCTTTATCTTTACTATCCTTTAATAATCCGATGTTAATTACCATATCAATCTCAGTTGCCCCATTTTGTACAGCTTCTTTAGCTTCTAAGCTTTTGATATAGCTAGTAGTAGCTCCTAGAGGAAAACCTACAGTAGTAGCTACTTCAACATTGTGATCTTTTAGATAATCACTAGCAGTTTTAACAAAAGCTGGATTAACACAAACAGCTTTAAACTTATTATCAATAGCTTCTTGACACAATGATTTAATTTGATCATTTTTTGTTTCAGGCTTTAATTGAGTGTGATCAATATATTTGTAAATATTAACAGTCATACATTTTCCTCCTTTATATATTCCTTACTATTAAAATGACCAATCTAATAAATTATTATAAAGTTCATAATCAGTTAGATCATACTTAACCGGAGTTACGGCCACATAGTTATCTCTAACTCTACTGACATCTGTTTCTGTATCACTTGTATCTTCAATAACCTTACCTGCCATCCAGTAATAAGCTTTCCCTCTTGGATCAACTCTCTTTTCGAACAAGTTTTCGTATTGGCGGTTCCCTAGTCTTGTTAATCTAATTCCTTTTATTTCCTCTGCAGGGGAGCCTGGAATGTTTATATTAAGTAACGTTCCTTTTTCAAATCTTTCTGGGTTTTTTAAAACCATTTCTGCTACTTTTGATGTATAAGAAGCTGCAACACTGTAATCTTCATATTCAAAATCAACTAAAGAAGACGCAATTGAATTAACTCCTAAAATTGCAGCCTCCATAGCGCCAGATACTGTTCCAGAATATAAAACATCTGTTCCTAAATTAGCACCTCTATTGATACCAGAAATTACAAGGTCTAGTTTATCATCTACAATAGACTCGATTGCGAGCTTAACACAATCTGACGGGGTACCGTTAACTGAATAAAACGGTACATTTAACTTCTCACCTAGTTTATTTACTTCATTTACTCTAAGGGGTTTATGCACTGTAATAGCATGACCAGTAGCACTTTGTTCTCGGTCTGGTGCTACTACTATTGGTTCTACATTCGGTTTATTTGATAATTCTTTTGCCATAGCATATATACCTGGAGCATATATACCATCATCATTTGTAAGTAAAACTTTCATTTTATCCCTCCAAACCTAAGCATTAATAATTTCTTTAGCATGTTTATTAGCTTCATGGTAGATCTTTTCGAGATCAAGATGTAAAAACTCCTTATCTTTCATTAATACTTTACCATCTACTATTACAGTGGAAATGTTTTGTGAATTGCATGAATATATTATATTTGCAATTGGATTGTGCTTTGGGTACATATCTGGGGAGTTTTTATCAACCAAAATTAAATCAGCTTTATAACCAGGACTTATCTTTCCTAGCTTATTTAGCTTTAAAGATTTTGCTCCTTCACTAGTTGCCATTTTTAATACAGTTTCTGCTTCTAATAAAGTAGGATTTTTGTGAAAACCCTTTTGTATTAATGAAGCTGTTCTAGCTTCTTCTAAAAGATCTAAATTATTATTAGAAGAAGGTCCATCTGTTCCTAAAGATACATTGACATCTTTTTCTAGCATTTTATCAATAGGTGCAATTCCCGAACCCAGTTTTAGGTTACTTCCGATATTATGACTGACAGAGACTTTTTTCTTTGATAAAACTTCTAAGTCATTATCATCTAAATGTACACAATGAGCTGCTAGTGTTGGTCTATCAAAAACACCTATATCATTGAGATAAATCACTGGTGACTTTCCATATTCTTTAATACTATCTGAAGTTTCTCCTTCTGTTTCTGATACGTGTATATGGATAGGAACCTTCAGTTCTTCTGAAATTTCTATTGATTTCTCAAGAAAACTTGTAGGACATGTGTATGGTGCATGTGGAGCTAACATACAAGTTATTCTACCATCCGCTTCATTATTCCAGGTTGAAATAAATTCTTTAGCTTCGTATAAACTTTCTTCACCTTTAAAACCAATCATCCCTCGCGAAAGTGACGCTCTAATTCCTGTTTCTTTAACTGCTTTTGCAACACTATCCATATAAAAGTACATGTCAGCAAAACTAGTTGTACCTGTTCTTATCATTTCAACAATTGACAATAAAGAACCCCAATACACACTTTCATCACTCAAATTAGCTTCTGCTGGCCATATCTTATTTTCTAACCAATCCATAAGTGCCATGTCGTCTGCATAACTTCGAAATAAACTCATGCCAGCATGAGTATGTGTATTGATAAATCCAGGTAACAAATAGTTTCTTTTAGCATCAATTACTCTATTTACTTTAGATTTAAGTTCATCATCAAAAGGCTCTTCACGTATATTTGTGATGACATCACCTTCTACTAATACATAACCAGGATCTAATATCCCCTTTTCAGTCAAGGTAATTACAATAGCATTTTCAATAATCAAACTATTGCTCAACAAAAATTCCCCCTTTAATATTCTAACAGTTACTTAATTCGCTAAATATATATAAATTCCTTTCATAACTAAAGATTCCAGTCTACCTTTTTACCATCTGTTTTAAAATTCATATTTCCCGTTTGTCCAGTTCTTTCAATATGAATGCCTCTTTTTCGTAAAGAATGCATCAAATCTTGGTCAGGCAGATTCAAAGGATTATCTGATCCTCCCATAATAACCGCAATTTGGGGAGAAACTAAATCTAGAAAATTATCAGAAGTTCCTTTTTTATCACCCATCCTACTTACTTTTAAGATATTAATATTCGTAGGTACTTCAAGATCTAATAGGCCCTCTTTCCCCAAGGCTCCTGTAAATAAAAAAGATATGTCCTTATATTTTAAGAGAATAACTAGAGAATTATCTCTGACGTCGTTAAATTTAGCTCTACTTGGATATATAGCTTTTAAAGTCAAGTTATCTGTTTCATAAATACAATCCCCAGCCCTACCAACTTTGTGAGTATCTACTTTTTTTCTTACAGAAGATAAGTATTTTTTAAATGTATCAGTTTGTAAAGCTGTACCAGGATCTATCACTCTTTTAACATGAAAGTTATTAACTATATCTGGTACACCTCCAATATAGCTAGAATATGGATTAGAAATAAGTAGTGTGTGAATTTCTAAAACATCTAGTTGTTTTAGATACTCAACTAATTTATCACTACTATATTTAGAACCACTGTCAATTAATATCACTTTATTTTCAGGGGTAATAATTATACTAGCCTCTCCATTTATTGAATCAACAAAATGAACCTCCATTTTGTTATTTTTAGGTTTTTGATATCTTTCAATTAAATCATTACCAGCTTCGACATGTAGGTCTATTGTCAATGGAAGCATAAATAACCCAAGGATTACCAAAAGAATATTTGATTTAACTTTCACCGCTGTCACCTCGGTTTTTATTACTATCACTATGTGTTACCTTATAAGAATATTTTTGTGATAATTTACGAGCTTTTTCATACTCTTTTTTAGCAAGATGTTCTTGATGCTTTAAATGGTAGACAACACCTAATTCAAAATGTATTTCTTCATGCTTCGGGTTTATTGCGAGCGCTTTTTTCAAATGATGCATAGCCCTATCTAAGTCACCTAGATATGTATGTGCTTTACCTATATTTAAATGAAGTTCCCAATCAGAATCACTATCTTCAGAGATATGTAGTGCTTTACTAAAATATTTAATACTGTTATTTAGATCACCTAAGTTAAAATAAATAACACCACAATTATAAAAAGTATCCACTAATTCAGAAGAGTAATCACAAGCCCTTAAAAAATATGTTAAAGCCTTTTCCTGTTCATCCTTATTTACATAAATATTTCCAATTGCATTATACAACATAGCCTTTGCTTCATTATCTTCTACTAAAGCTAAAACTAACCTAAACTTTTTAAGTGCACTATCATATTCTTCACGATACATATGCGCTAATCCTAAAAAGTAATGACCCATTATCATATCTGGATCTTCGTTTACTACATTTTCAAATTCTGCTTTTGCTTCATCTAACATAGAAAGATCAAAATACCCAAGTCCTTTTCGAAATGACTTTATACTATGATCTCTTGATTCGCTACTTTCTTCTAAGGTAGTGTTAGCAGGTAAACGGTCTGAACTTTCTTTTTCGTATGTGTCATTGGTTTCACTTTCTATCTCTTTTTGTATTTTAGAATAAAAATCCTCTGGTAAGCCCAGGTAAGCTGATATTAAACTATCATCTAACTGGTCAGGTATATCTAAACCATATTCATCTTGAATAGCCCATAATTTCTCTTCAAACTGTAGCCAATACCCAATACATTTATCTATTTCTTTACGAAGATCCACTAACTTTTGGTTTACATCTTTACTTTGGGTTTTATGGGGATTTTTTTTGATATCTTCTTCAATTTGATTTAATTCATTAAATATTTCTTGAAATTGTTCATCAAAAGTAGACATTTAAACTTCCCTCCTTGTAAATCTGTTATTATTATGCAATTGATTTCACCTATTAAATTTTATATAATCGTGATAAACTTCAATATGAATGGACAAACTATAATGATTAGGAGTGAAATTATGAGTAAACATCAAAAGATTTTAATTATAATCGCATTGTTAATCGCTGCATTTTTGGCTGGATTCATCTTTGGTTTTGGATATATTGCCGAAAACCCTTTTGAAGCGTTTAGATTAGAAACATGGCGTACTTTTTTTCAACAATTAAGATCATTTTAACAATGTAGAGAGGTGTCAAAAATGCAATTACAAGAACTTATAAAAAACTATTCAATAAAGGAGATTTATCATCCTAATAAAACTGATGTTTCTATTGATTTTAAAATATCAGGCTTGAATTATCATTCCCAAAAAGTTTCGAGTAATGAGTTATTTTTCTGTATAAAAGGAGTAAAATTTGACGGTCATAATTTTGCAATGGATGCCTATGAAAAAGGAGCTATTGCTTTAGTCGTAGAAAAAAGGTTACCTAATGTTCCAATCGCTCAAATTGTAGTAGCTGATACCAGATTAGCCTTATCTTATCTAAGTTCAATATTTTATAGCAAACCTTCTAAAGACCTGACTATGATAGGAATAACTTCTACTAATGGTAAAACTACTACTAGTTATATGATAGATAATATATTAAGTTCTAATCATCTTACAGGCTTAATTGGTACTGTTGTAGTAAAAACTGGTGATGAACTTGAAGAAGCTGGGTTAACCACACCAGAATCATTAGATCTTCAAAAATATTTATATAAAATGAAATTAAAAAATCTCCCTTATTGTACTATGGAAGTTTCTTCTTCTGGGTTGGAGTTAGAACGAGTATCAGCTGTAGATTATGATGTGGCTATAATAAATAATATAGCCCGTGACCACATTGATTTACATGGATCTTTTGAAAAATACTTTAGAGCAAAAAAACGATTGGTCGAAGAATTAACATCTAATAAAATTGCTATCTTAAATGTTGATTGTGAAAATACTAGAAAATTAATTAATTATACCAATGCTAGAGTTATCACTTATAGTGTCAAAGGAAATGACGCTATGGTTCAGGTTGATGACCTAGATCTATCAAGTGGGCGTGGTAATTTTACTATTAATATTAAAGAAGCTTTACCAACAGTGTTAGATAAAAAAGTTCAACAACAACACATTAAAATCCAGCTTAATGTATTAGGACTTCATAATGTATACAATGCAACTTCTGCTGCAATCGCTGCATTAGCATTAGATAAAAGTTCTGCTACTATACAAAGAGAACTACTAAGATTCGGTGGAGTAGAACGAAGATTTCAATTAATATATAATCAAGAATTTAAGATTATAGATGATCATTTTGCTAATTCCGGAAATATTGCTGTAACTCTCGAAACATTACGTCATATGGAATACAATAAACTGAAACTACTTTATGCAATTCGTGGTGGTCGAGGTATAACAGTCAATCGAGAAAATGTTGAAACACTAATCAAATGGGCTAATAAGCTTGATTTAAAAGAAATTTATGTGACATCTAGTGTGGAATGTGTAGATGAAAAAGATAAAGTTTCAAAAGAAGAACTTGATTTAACCATAGATCTATTAGAAGAAGCGGGTTTACAAGTTATTTACTATGATAACTTAGATAATTCAGTTAAAAGTGTGCTACAAAACCTAACAACTGGTGACGTTCTTTTATTTGCAGGGTGTCAAGGAATGGATCCTGCAGCAAAAATAGCACTGAATCATCTATATAATAACCTTTCATCTAAAGAAAAAGAACACAAAGGTGAAGAAGTCTTAGCTCCTCTAAAAAATAGAATAGCAGGTATGTAAAACTTAAATAGCCTTGTGAAATATTCTAAAAATTTTTGACTCTAAAAATCCCTTGACCATAAGTTTTCAATGTTGTATACTAATAAATGTCGCAAGGCAAGGGGCTGTAGTGAAGCGGCTTAACACGCCTGCCTGTCACGCAGGAGACCGCGGGTTCGAATCCCGTCAGCCCCGCCATATATGCTGACGTGGCTCAATTGGCTAGAGCAGCTGACTTGTAATCAGCAGGCTGTGGGTTCGAGTCCCACCGTCAGCTCCATTTTTTGGAGAGATACCCGAGTTTGGCCAAAGGGGGCAGACTGTAAATCTGCTGGCGTTAGCCTTCGAAGGTTCGAATCCTTCTCTCTCCACCAATTTATTTAGATGTTATTACATAACATCTTTTTTATTTGTCTAAACTACTTAATAACATTGGGGCGTAGCCAAGTGGTAAGGCACGGGGTTTTGGTCCCCGCACGCGCAGGTTCGAACCCTGCCGCCCCAGCCAAAGAATGTTACCTCGAGTAAACTACTCGAGGTTTTTTTAATTGAAAACTTAAATCCCCTCCACTCTATTTCGTTACTCACTAAACTGTTCAAATTAGTTTATTCAAACTAAATTTAATGTAATCCCTATTCTTATTATCAAAATTACAACATATAACTCATTCTTTCTTTCAAGGACCAAGAAATGTTTCATCTGTAAGAGCTTTTTAAACATCATTGAGACTCTTCCCTATTCAGTTAGGGCTAAACAAGGTGTTGTCATCAGTTAGCCCTTCTTTTTAAGAAAACTGATATATCAAAAACGCTTTTTAGCCTAAACTTTCTTAGATAGTAATTAAATTTACTGCGCTTTTTTTATTTTCATTTTCCTTTAATGATCACTCTTGCAAATAAATATATCGCAGTTAGGTTCATTTTTTTAAAGAATTACCATTTTAAAATCTATTAAATTTATGATTTTTAAAAAAATCCCTTGACCATAAGTTTTCAGTGTTGTATACTAATAAATGTCGCAAGGCAAGGGGCTGTAGTGAAGCGGCTTAACACGCCTGCCTGTCACGCAGGAGACCGCGGGTTCGAATCCCGTCAGCCCCGCCATACATGCTGACGTGGCTCAATTGGCTAGAGCAGCTGACTTGTAATCAGCAGGCTGTGGGTTCGAGTCCCACCGTCAGCTCCATTTTTTGGAGAGATACCCGAGTTTGGCCAAAGGGGGCAGACTGTAAATCTGCTGGCGTTAGCCTTCGAAGGTTCGAATCCTTCTCTCTCCACCAATTTATTTAGATGTTATTACATAACATCTTTTTTATTTGTCTAAACTACTTAATAACATTGGGGCGTAGCCAAGTGGTAAGGCACGGGGTTTTGGTCCCCGCACGCGCAGGTTCGAACCCTGCCGCCCCAGCCAGAGAATGTTACCTCGAGTAAACTACTCGAGGGTTTTTTTATTGAAAACTTAAATCCCCTCCACTCTATTTCTTTACTCACTAAACTGTTCAAATAAGTTTATTCAAACTAAATTTAATGTAATCCCTATTCTTATTATCAAAATTACAACATATAACTCATTCTTTCTTTCAAGGACCAAGAAATGTTTCATCTGTAAGAGCTTTTTAGACATCATTGAGACTCTTCCCTATTCAGTTAGGGCTAAACAAGGTGTTGTCATCAGTTAGCCCTTCTTTTTTAAGAAAACTGATATATCAAAAACGCTTTTTAGCCTAAACTTTCTTAGATAGTAATTAAATTTACTGCGCTTTTTTTATTTTCATTTTTCCTTTAATGATCACTCTTGCAAATAAATATATCGCAAGTTAGGTTCATTTTTTAAAGAATTACCATTTTAAAATCTATTAAATCGTGAATTTCAATATTAAATTGAACTAGTACCAACTGTAATATAAAGTCATTCGAGTAAAACCTCACACTGTTCAAGCACAAAAGCTTCATCTGGCGTTAGATAATCAAGGATCTGTCTTGGCAAGGTATTGCACCAAGTTTGAACTTAGCAATGGCTTCTCGCGAATAATCAAGTAGGCTTTTACCCTTCGGGATAAAACGTCTAATAAGGCCATTATGGCGTTCATTAGTACCTCGCTCTCCAGAAGCATAAGGATGAGCAAAGTAAACCTAGGTATCGCTAGTTTTTTCTAACCGACGCAAGTTCTGCAAACTCTAATCCATTATCAGCAGTAAAGTTTTGAATACTTTAGAAAAAGCATCGCCCATTTCAAAAGCCAGTTTTGCAAAACTTGTTGAACTGCTTCAGCAGTTTTAGCAGAAATTTTACGCACTATTTCTTTTCTAGTTACCCTTTCAGTAATAGTGAGTAATACAGGCTAAGTTTTTGTTTTCTTACCAATTAAGGTATCAATTTCTCAGCGGCCAAAGTGCTGACGCTCATTTTACTTCTTTAGGTCGTTCGCTAATACGAGTCCCTAAAATCTTTATGTGCCTTACTCTTTTAGGTTTTGTGGAACGTCTAGTCTTTAGTGGTAGATCAATATTTTTAATATTGAGTAAACCTACATCAACGTAATTGTAGAGCGTTTTAGTTGATACCTAGCTACTTTTGGGAATTTATTTTGTCTTTTAAGAAGTCACAAATAGCATCTAAAGAAAACTTGGCGTTCCAAAATAGATCTGTAGCATGGGCTATGAACTCTTCACATTGTAGAAATTTAAATTTAGGTCCACAGTTTTTACGGTTTTGTTTATATATTCTTTTAGCTTTATCTGGATAATAGACTTGGCATAGTTTATGGCCTTAATCTGGGTTACTGTACCTCTTTTTAGTTCATTACGAATTGAATTTGATGCTCTATTTAAAATTTTAGCAATAGCGTATGGGCTCTAGCCTTGCTTATGTAATAACTCTATTTTCCCTCGCTCGAAATCATTTAGATGTTTATTCTTGCGGGAAGTTGGTGTATCATTAAAGTAATCCATAGTGTGCACCCTTCATGTAATTAGTTATTTTGCGGTGATTTAATTATATTACAGTTGGGTCCACTATGGAGTTTTTATTTAGTTCAATTTCATTTTACAATTAAGCAATTTATGATTTTTTAAAAAATCCCTTGACCATAAGTTTTCAGTGTTGTATACTAATAAATGTCGCAAGGTAAGGGGCTGTAGTGAAGCGGCTTAACACGCCTGCCTGTCACGCAGGAGACCGCGGGTTCGAATCCCGTCAGCCCCGCCATATATGCTGACGTGGCTCAATTGGCTAGAGCAGCTGACTTGTAATCAGCAGGCTGTGGGTTCGAGTCCCACCGTCAGCTCCATTTTTTTGGAGAGGTACCCGAGTTTGGCCAAAGGGGGCAGACTGTAAATCTGCTGGCGTTAGCCTTCGAAGGTTCGAATCCTTCCCTCTCCACCATTTTATTAGATGTTATTACATAACATCTTTTTTATTTGTCTAAACTACTTAATAACATTGGGGCGTAGCCAAGTGGTAAGGCACGGGGTTTTGGTCCCCGCACGCGCAGGTTCGAACCCTGCCGCCCCAGCCAGAAATTATCAAACCTCGAGAGCTGAACCCTCGAGGTTTTTTTATATCCTATTTCTGATAGAAAAAAGTTTCAATTGAATTAAATCCTATTCTATTTGCATCAAATATTTGCTCTGTACTTCCCACAAATAAAACCCCTCCTGGCGATAATGCATTATAGAAATTCCTATACAAGTTTTTTTTGGCCTCTTCAGTAAAGTAAATCATTACGTTACGGCATAAAATTAAATCAAAATTTGACTCATATTTATCTTCTAATAAATTATGTTTTTTAAATGTGACTCTTTTTCTAACTTGATTATTAACTTGATAAAGCTTGTCTTCAATCTCAAAATACTTCTTAATTCGATCTTTATTCACTTCTTTTACTTTTTCTTGTGAATATTTCCCTTTTTTAGCTTCTTTTAAGACAGTTTCATCTACATCTGTAGCTAAAACGTTGACTTTATCTAAAGAGAAAAATTTATTAAGTAACATAACTAAGGAGTAAGCCTCTTCACCAGTAGAACAAGCTGCACTCCATACTTTTAAGTTATCTCTTTTTTGCTTAATTAAATTTGGTATTATTCTGTTTTCAAGTATGTCCCAACGTTGAGGATTTCTAAAAAATTCAGATACATTAATAGTGATTCTATCCAAAAATTCTCTATAGAGATCTTTATCTTTTTGTAATGCCTGCCAATACTCATCAAAAGTAGAGAATCCTCTCTTAGTCATTAAACTAGTTAAACGTCTTTTCATTTGTTTTTCTTTATATTGATTTAAATTGATTCCAGTTTTTTTATGGACGTTTATTTTAAATTGTTCAAAAGCTATTTGTTTCATAGTTAAGTTCCCCTCCCCCATTTCTTCTACTTAAAGAATAAGTTAATTTCCCTTTGTGCACTTTCTTCACTGTCTGAACCATGCACTATATTTTTAGTAATACTTAATGCCATATCCCCTCTTATAGATCCAGGTTCAGCTTTTTGTGGGTCAGTTGCTCCCATCAAAAATCTTACAGCGCTAATTGCATTCTCACCTTCCCAGATCATTACAATTACAGGTCCACTTGTTATGTAATCAATAAGTTCATTGAAAAATGGTTTTTCTTTATGTTCTTGATAATGTTTCTTGGCAAGGTCTCTAGAAATATGCATAAGTTTCATATTCTGTAACTCCAACCCTTTGTTTTCAAAGCGTGATATAATGTTGCCAACATCCCCTCGCTCTACACCATCAGGTTTTATCATTACAAATGTATGCTTATTACTCATATTAAAACCTCCTTGGGATTAATTACAAATAATAATCATTAACTTATTAACAAATTTTAACTCATTTTAACTTTTGCTGCAAATTTATTTATAATATACCCTAGCTAGGGTTGAAATATCACAATAATTTCTGTATAATAATTTATACAACGGGGCGTGGCGCAGATTGGTAGCGCGCTTGACTGGGGGTCAAGAGGTCGCTGGTTCAAATCCAGTCGCTCCGACCATACCTAAATAATAAAGATGGTATTTTACAGTCTTTATTATTTTAGATTTTTACTTGGTGTCTCATTCTATATCTAATCTGTCATATTGATCTAATTGTTTCTTGGATTCTATTTTATCTCCAACTTCAAGCTTAGAAATATTTGATAAAATCTTATTGTTGCATCTGTATGAATCTGACTATCTTTAAACTGGTTGACAAAAATCCAGAAATGCTGTAAAATAATTAATTGAAACTAGACAAAATAATATAGATAATACTTGGCGAGATAGCTCAGTCGGTAGAGCAGTGGACTGAAAATCCACGTGTCGACGGTTCGATTCCGTCTCTTGCCACCATTAAAAAGTAGGTTTCAAAAGAAACCTACTTTTTTTAATAAAAATTGACTTTAAACCTTATAATAATTAAACTCTATTTGTGGAGGAATTGATATGACAAACTTTTTACCAATTTCCAAAAAAGATATGAATGATCGTGGTTGGAAACAACTTGATTTTATTATTGTAAGTGGAGATGCTTATGTTGATCACCCCTCTTTTGGAGTTGCGATAATTGGTAGATTATTAGAAGCTCACGGGTTCAAAGTTGGAATTATATCACAACCTGACTGGACAAATTTAGAGGATTTTAAACAGTTAGGTAAACCAAAGTATAGTTTCTTTGTAACTGGAGGAAACATTGATTCTATGGTAAATCATTATACTGTAGCAAAAAAACGAAGAAGAAAGGATGTCTATACTCCAGGCGGTAAAAGTGGCCATAGACCTGATCGAGCATCAATAGTCTACTCTCAGAAAATAAAAGAAGCCTTCAAAAAGGTTCCCATTATACTAGGTGGCATAGAAGCTAGTTTGCGTAGGTTAGGCCATTATGACTACTGGGATAATCGCATTCGACGTTCTATCTTATTAGATGCAAAAGCTGATCTACTTGTCTATGGTATGGCTGAAAAACAAATTATTGAAATAGCGGAAGCTTTACAAAGCGGTCTTTCCATCAAAGATTTGAGTTTCATTAAGGGTACTGTATATCAAAGCGCAACTATTGAACATATTTATGATTATGAAATGTTACCTTCTTATGACAATATTTTAGCTTCAAAAAAAGAATACGCTAGAAGTTTTCTTATTCAATATAAAAATACTGATCATGTTAAATCAAAAACTTTAATTGAACCTTATAGACACACTTATGTCATACAAACCCCACCTCAGGAACCATTAACAACAAATGAACTTGATACTGTTTATTCACTTCCCTTTCAAAAAGATTATCACCCTATTTATAATAAACAGGGTGGTGTTTCTGCAATAAAAGAAGTTAAACACAGTTTAGTAAGTAACCGGGGTTGTTTTGGAGGGTGTAGTTTTTGCGCTTTACATTTTCATCAAGGTCGAACTATTCAAACTAGAAGTATAGACTCTATTGTAGAAGAAGCTAAAGAACTCACAAAAGACACTGACTTTAAAGGGTACATTCATGACGTTGGAGGACCTACGGCTAACTTTCGTAAAAAAGCTTGTCAAAAACAAATTAAACATGGTGTGTGCATGGATAAAAGTTGCCTGTCTCCTAAACCATGTAATAATTTAGAGATAGATCATACTGAATATCTAGCTCTATTACAAAAATTACGTAATGTAGATGGTGTTAAAAAAGTTTTTATAAGATCTGGAATTAGGTACGATTATTTAATTTATGATAAAGATAAAAGTTTTTTTGAAGAGCTTTGTAAGCATCATGTCAGCGGACAGCTGAAAGTCGCTCCAGAACACATTGCTCCTCAAGTTCTTGAAAAAATGGGTAAACCTAACCAAGAAGTCTTTGAAAAATTTAAAGACAACTTTTATGCCATTAATAAAAAGCTTGGCCTTAAACAATTTCTAGTCCCCTATTTAATGTCTAGTCATCCTGGTTCTGATTTATATGCGGCAATACAATTGGCAGAATATTTAAGAGATATAGACTATCAACCTGAACAAGTTCAAGATTTTTATCCTACTCCAGGTACACTATCGACATGTATGTATTATACAGAAATAGATCCAAGAACTATGGAAAACGTATATGTTCCTAAAGATCCAAGAGAAAAAGCTATACAAAGAGCACTAATTCAATACAAAAATCCAAAAAATTATACTTTGGTCTATGAAGGTCTTAAAAAAGCAGGGAGAGAAGATTTAATAGGTTATGGAAAAAAATGTCTAATAAAACCAAAACAACAACCCTATGAATTTAATTCAATTCACAAAAAACAAAAAAGAAATAATGGAAAAAAGAAATCAAAGAAAAGAAAATAATGTTAAAGGATTTAGGCTATATCTTTAAAAGATGTCCTGAATTTTGTGTAAATGGCATTTTTCGTAATAAATTTACTAACTAGTTTCATCCCTATTTTCTCAATCAAGATTAGATTTATACCGCAATATTATAATTCTATTTGGGCTCCTTCGAAACGGATAGCGAGCTGTTAGATACAACTCTTCCAATAAGAAACTGGTTGGTCAAATTGAAGGCTCCAGCTGTTGTGGTAACAAGTACCGGAAAAACAAAATTCATATTTTCTAATCAAAAGGTAGAACAGCGTTTTAAAGAAATTGTCCGTGAAGTATGTACTTAACAAAAAACAAAAAATTGAAGTACTAGCAATCGAGTGTGAAAAAGACCATACGCATATATTTTTATTTCTCTACCACAAATAAGTCCATCTCAAATATGGCGAAAGTAAAAGGAGGGAAAAGAACCTACATACATGGTCATTCTACCGGTTAGCATTATTTATTGAGTACAAAGCAAAACTAGCAGGTATAGCAGTAGAATATGTAGATCCAAAATATACAAGCCAAACTTGTCCCAAAACGTTGAAAAGGAATTCCCAAAACTTTCTAAAGCTGACCTCAAGACCTAGCTTTCTTACACCAATAGACATTTAGCTTGCGCTTTCACTGTGCTGTATTAATAGATAGGTCCGGTATTATTAGAAATATTGAACTTTTTTAGAGTCAAAAAGACCACTACTTTAAAACCCACTATGAATAGCTTTAAAACGTCATGTATAATCAAATATAGTATTTTACAGCTAATGGCGGCTTTGATTTGATAGTACTGAAAACTACCGCATAAATCAAGGGACAAATGTCGTAGTAAAATGTGCAGTCACTGATTCAAAGTATGGATGTGTAATTTATCCTAAAAGTAGTGTCTGAAAATGCTATTCTAGTCTTTAACTACCGCTTAGTTTAGGGCAACTAATCGTTAAGAATTTCATAGTGTATTTCCTTAATTTCCTTTATCTGCTATTGCTCTAAATATTTTTGCAAAAGAAATGTCTTCCTCGAATACCATTAGTAGCTTACAGACTATTAATTTAACCGTACTATGTCGAAGGGTAAATACATTAATCACTTTTTGCGCTTACCAGGGAAATAATGCTTTTTAAAATTTCATTAGAAAGAAGGAAATTAGTATTATCTCACGAAGTTTTAAATTGTTGTCTATATAACTATATTAATAAAAAGGTGGGATTAAATGCTACCAGACAATATCTTATTATTAGCTTTTAACATTTTGTATTTTCTATTTTTATTTAGAATAATTTTCAAATTGATTAGTGGGAGTTTCTCACCAAACTCTCCAATGTTTAAAATTGGAGAAGCAATTTTTGAATTAACTGAACCTATACTTGCCCCAGTAAGAAAAATAGTCCCTCCCATTGGAGGGACTATGGATATTTCACCATTATTAGTCTTATTTTTAATTCGCATAATTCAGAGAATGTTAATGGGCGCAATGTAACTTTTACTCATCAATACAATTACTCTACAAAGCAACTCTACAAATATTGGTCCTATTAACTCAAAGAAAATAAAAGTAGATAAAACCAATATTATAACAACCCATCCTCACTCAATAGGAGACTTATCTTCAGCCAAAATTGCTAGCCCAATAGACCCGTCCTCGCTTGCGGTGTGAGGGCTAGTCCCATATTTTTTCTATGTTCACGAGATATATTCTTGCTGAAAATAGCTCCAATTCTCCCCCCCTTTATTCACTTTCTAATATTACCAAATACAACCTGAAGTAAGTATACATATTCGATCTATTATTCCTAAATTTTACTTAACTCCAGCATTTTGCTACTTACGCTGCATATTGTAACAAATCTAATGAACTATTATGTAACAACATCCTGCCATCATAAGGGTCTTCTTAGTACCTAGTGCAAATAATACCCTAATCAATCTACACAATAACGCTACAAGCGATTGTTTCTTTTTCAATGGATTTTCTGGCCTAGTGGTATAATAATCACGTATAACTTAAATTACAAATTTTTGGCTACTAATGGAATTACACAACGGTACAAGACTCCCCTTAAACGAGGTTGACCCCTTTTGGTGATCTTAGTCCCCCCCTTTGTATTGACCTGAGCTGTTTTCTTTTAGGTTTAAACCTGCTAGCTTTTGGATTTGACGCGGATGTTGATAGTTTGATAAGTTACCCACTTCAGCCAAAAATCCTGCTACTGTAACCATTCTTACTCCAGGGATGCTCATCATTTCTTCTGCTAACTCATCTGTTAAAGATCGATATTGTGACAAGAAAGGTTTTTAGTTCTTGTCTTACTATTATCTCTCCTTCTACCAGCCCAGTACTATTATAGGCTGCTTCAATCAATTTTCTTGCTCTCTTTTTACCTACCGCACGCTTTACTTCACGTTTACAACAACTAGCTATGCCTTCAAAGGCTTGAACAACAAAAAGTTATCTAAAGGGAATTGAAGTTTCTCTTTTAACCTACAGTTGGTTTAAACGATCAAACCATATAAGTTACTTGACTTTTATTTTCTATACTCGTATAATAAGTTTAAGGCCTTTAAACTGATTCAGCGAGATCAGTAAGGAAAAATCGGGTATAATCTAATTGAAAAATCTAATAAACGTTTCCCTTGAAATTAGTCCAGAGAGGCTAATAAGGGTTGTAACAGACCATGAATGTTGGGTAATTACACCTTATTAGCTATGACTAATAAGGTGTTTTTTTATGTGTATCCAATAACAAGTAATCGCAGCAAAAATCTTCTAAAGGGCCTAAACAAACACTATTTTAAGGAGGTCATATCAATGCAAAGTAAAGAACTAAAAACCCAAATTCCGTTAGCTTTTCAACACGTATTTGCAATGTTTGGTGCTACTGTGTTAGTTCCATTCATTACAGGGTTGAACCCTTCAGTTGCTTTATTCACAGCAGGTCTTGGAACACTACTATTTCATTTGGTTACAGGTGGTAAGGTTCCTGCATTTTTGGGTTCTTCATTCGCTTTTATTGCAGGTATAAATGCAGTAAGTTCTCAATTTGGAATGGCTCATGCTACAGGAGGGATTATAGCAGTTGGTGTTGTTTATATACTAATGGCTGGTATCGTGGCTTTAGTAGGAGTATCTAATATAAAAAGACTATTTCCACCAATAGTCACAGGTCCCATAATCATTGTTATAGGTTTAATTTTGGCACCTGAAGCAATAGCAATGGCATCAGAACATTGGGGAGTTGCACTAATAACAATTTGCGCAGTGATTTTTACAGGAATTTTAGGACAAGGGTTCTTAAAATTAATACCACTTATAATTGGTATTGCTACAGGATATATTTTCAGTGTCATATTTGGAATTGCTGATTTCACTACAATTAGAGAAGCTGCTTGGTTAAGTGCACCAGATTTTATGGCTCCTCAATTTTCAGCAGATGCTTTGAAAATTATGATTCCAATAACCCTTGTTACTGTTGTTGAACACATCGGAGATATAACCACAAATGGAGCTGTAGTCGGACAAGACTTTTTCAAAAAACCAGGGTTACACAGGACTTTATTAGGTGATGGTATCGCAACCATTGTTGGAGGAGCATTTGGTGGCCCTGCAAATACAACTTACGGTGAAAATACCGGTGTCCTTGCACTTACAAAAAATTACAACCCTGCTATTATTAGAATGGCAGCTGGTATTGCAATAATCTTTAGTTTTATAGGTAAGCTAGGCGCTTTCATCATGTCAATTCCTGAGGCAGTTATGGGTGGTATAAGTTTTGTATTATTTGGTATGATTGCAAGTGTCGGAATTAGAACTTTAGTAGATAATGCACCAGACTTATCAGATTTAAAAAATTCTAGTGTTGTCTTTGTAATCTTAATAGTTGGGATCTCTTATGTTCAAGGTGAAGATAATTTAGCTGTAATTCATATTACTGAGTATGCTACTTTAGAAGGTTTAAGCTTGGCAGCTCTTCTCGGGATATCTTTAAATGCTTTCTATCAATTTATTTTACCTCTATTTGTTAGAAAATCAGTTAGAAGTTCCGAAGCTTCTTACAGTAGTTCAAAAACAAATACCGAAGTTAAACCAAGTAATAGTTAATCTTAAATGTATAAAAATACCTCGGAATCAATTGATTTCGAGGTATTTTTATTACCTAAATTGGAATATTAAATTTAACAAATTTCGAACTGAAATGTAAGTAAAGCATTCAATTCGTCTTTAGAACTAGGAGATTGATACCGTCTTTTTAGAGACCAACAAAAGCATTTTAAGTGGTGTCTAGATAATAGACTTTTCTTTTAAAGGCCTAGATCTGCGTTACTGTACCTCTTTTAATTCATGAAGCTAGTGTTTGATGCCATGCCCCGCCAATAGCTATGGGCTTACCCCTGCCTTTGAAGTAACTCATTTTTTCTCGCTCAAAATTATTTAAGTGCTTATTCTTGTAGGGAAGTTAGTGTATCATTAAGGTAATCGATAATAAGCACCTTTCTGTAATCACTTAAATATATCAAAAATGCTCTTAATGATAAAGTATCTACCATTAAGAGCATTGTTTGTTTAATCAATTATTAATAGTTTTTCCTTACTAAGAGAAGTGTTGTTAATTTATTGGTTAGACTTTTGCAATACATCAACATTGAAAAAAGCATTTATTAACCCTATTAAAACATATAAACTTAACATAGCAAAAGTTACTATTGGAAATACTATAAAAATTATCGCAGTTAAAATAGGTAATAAAAAGTGTATTTTCTTTGTTGGCTGGTAACCTTTTAAAGATGGATATGGAATTTCAGGTACCATTAATATTGATAGAATTACAATAATCAATGCTTCTACATAAATAGGAAATATAGTCATATAACTCATTATAGCTACCATTATTCCCGCTACATTTATTGGTAAGCCTAAAAGTACATTTTCTGAAGAACCATATAGAAAGTCTGTATTATACTTAGCCACTTGGAAAGTACCACATATTAAAAAAACAAGCGCTAATACTAAATGCAAACTAGTAATTTCACTTTGATGAACTACATAAAAATACGCCGGGACTATGCCAAATGAAAAGTTATCACTCAATGAGTCGAGCTCTTTACCGAAAACTGCAGTAACATTTAATTTTCTTGCTAGTCTTCCATCAACCCCATCAAAACATAAAGCCAAAATTACTAATGATAATGCCATTCTTTCATTTCCTGTATAAAGTAGTACTAATGCTAAAAATCCTAATGATAGATTTGTAAATGTTAATATCGACGGCATCCACTTACTTATACCCACAAAATATTCCTCCCTCAGTTTGTTTGAAATTTAGCTACTTAACAATATTATAAACACTATATATAATATTGTACATAAAAATAGAAAAATCCTTTTATTTTATTAATTAAATTAATACTGTATAACTTTAATTTTATCTACAGATTGATTTCCTCATTTCTTTTTCTTCAATTCTTCTTCCCCACTAAACCTTTTATAGCTCTTTCACATTTACAATCTAGAATCCTCTCTCCCCTACTTTTTATATTATTAAGAATAGGTAACAGTTTTTTAAATAGTGAATACGTATATTAATAACTAGCATCATTTCAGTTCGCTATTTTTGATTATATAGTAAGGAGTGGATTAAGTTGAATGTTAAATTTAGTATTATTATACCCACTCATAATCGTTCTGAACAATTATTATTAACTCTTACTTCTTTTAATCAACAGACCTACCCCAAAATAACTTTGAAGTCATTGTAGTTGATGATGGCTCAACTGATAATACAAAAGAAATAGTAGAAAAATTTAAAGCACCCTATTCTTTAACTTTTATATATAATAAGGAAAATACTGGTAATGCTGCACATGCACGAAACCAAGGAATTGATATAGCCAAAGGGAATATCTAATTTATTGCGACGCACTATTTGTGGTTCAAATTCGCCTTCACGATCTCTTGGTACTTCGACTTCTATATTGCCATAATTTGACCTTAGTTGTTTTTCTCTCTTTCCATTTCGACTATTTGTAGTTTCCTTTTCTCGGTAATCATACTTTGAGTAACCCAGTTAATGATCAAGTTCACTTTCTAGCATTTCTTCTATTAGTTCACCAAATTGCTCCTTCAAAACTTCTTGAATATCATTTACATCTTTTAGTTTACCTTGTTTCATTATTTCTCTTACTTTCTTTTTGTCTATTAAATTCATAACGGTGCAAACCTCCCATTCTATTTTTATTATACATCATTTCGGAAGGTTTACACCGTTTATTTTACACTCTCACCTATAAATAATAATAACTTAAGTAATCTCCAGCTAACCCTTTTATAAAATTGTGGTTATTTTTATTTAAAAAATTATAAAAAAAGCTTGCCGACTGTTTTAGTGAATTCTGTCGACAAGCTTAACTTTCTATTGATAATAGAGGTTTAATTAGTATAAGATTTCGATGTCACTTTCATCTTTTAGCTCGTGAATTAATTTACCCACTTGCTCTTGTTTCTTTTCTTCAAGAGCCATTTCTTCTAAATCGGATTTTATTTCTTCAAATTCAGGTAATTCTGCTTCATCGATTTCTTCGTCTTCTGGCATCATTTCTTGTTGTTGTTCTATTTGTTGATCATACATTTGTTTTAATTCATCTTCAGAAATATTAAGATCATCATCTTGAACTTGCTCATCAATCAATTTATCAATCATCAAGGAATCAGAGATTTGCTGTTCTAACTGTTCTACACTTAAACCTAATTGTTCTTCTAGCTGATCATCATCTTCGAATTCATTTTTATATTCTTCTAATTCTTCTTCTACTAGTTCTTCATTAGGTGATATTTCTAAATCTTTAGCTTCTTGAATTAATAACTCTTCACTTACAAGTTCGTCAATTACCTGTCGTGTAACTTGTTCGTTCATCTCTTCATCTTCATCTAGGTCGATTCCTTGTGCTTCATAAATTTGTGCAAAATAGTCTTTTGTTTCTTCAAACTCTTCTTTATCAATTTCCTGCCCGTTTACAATAGCAACAGTTTCACCTGTTCTTTGATTTCCTTGATGATCAACTTCTTCTTCATTTTGTTCACCACAACCAACAAATGCTGATACTGTAATGGTTGATAGTGCTATTAGAATAAGCTTTTTTAAATTCAATTTTCTCCCCCTAACATAATTTAAATGATTTACTTAAAGTTAATTTATTTATCCCCCCCATTTCTAGCTTTATTTATAATAACAGTTCATAGTAAGCTCTATTTAAATTTGAGTTAAATTTTTTTTAAACAAATTAATCTGGTAATCTGATTTTGTTCTCTACTGCGATTAAATCCTGGCCATATTCTTCAAGAAGTGAATGAAGTAATTTATCTACTTCACGTTTTTGCTCATTATCTGATACCATTCCTTCTAATACTAAATGTCCTTCATCTTCATAAATTTCTATTGGTAAGTCTCTAAGTTTTTCATCTTGTGAAAATGAAGCAGAGACAAGTTCTGCAATTCTATCTCCGGTATCTAATTCTCCCAGTTCAGTATTAACTAGATGAGTTTCTACACTTTTCACTCCGTTTACACGAGTTGCTAAGGTATAAGCTTTATCACGTTCCGTTATTTTTGCAAGTCCACTGATTTTGACTTTTCCATTTTCACAATCCACTTCAAGGTCTTTATTTTGCAACCCCTCATTTGAAAACAATCTATTTATCTCATTAACTATAGTAGCGTCATCTCTTTCTTTTTGTGAAACAATCAGATTGTTTTGTATAGATTTAACACCCATTGCTTTACTAGCAGTTTTCTCAGCTATCTGTTTCTGTGATAAGTTAGATACCTTCCCATCTAAAATAACCTTTCCTCTTTGTAAAGTTACATTTATTGAAGCATCTTCTATTTCTGGGTCATTTTCTAACTCTTGTTCTACTTCCATATGTACATGGCTATCATCTACTGCGCCATCAGTAGACACAGTTATATTATTTTCAATTGTTTTGATCCCATCAACAGATTTAACTACACTCTTTGCATTCTCCGCCTCTAACAATGTGTCTACTATACCAGAAATTGTTACATGACCATTAACAACTCTTACATGTAAGTCATAGCCAATAAAATTTGGTTCATTATTCAATTTACTTTCAATATTTTCTTTAATTCTTTGATCTCTTTCAATTTGTTTTTTGTTAACCATATATAATACCTCCTATAAATAAACTTAGTATTAGTATTTTGCAGATAAATAAAAAAATTACAAAATTAAATGTAATAAAATTAATTAAAATTACCTAAGATAAATAACGGGGTGAGTGCCGTATGATGAACTCAGGAGAACGTGTTGTTATTGGCCTTGGAACCATAGTATCAGGTGTTGGAAGAAAACTAGGTGGGAAAATAGGAGCCGGTATATTAGGATTTGGCTTGGCTCACATTTTCCTTGGTACTCTTAGTAAGTTAAAACGCCCATGGCGATAACAAAAAACATCCGGGATATAATCCCGGATGATACATATTACGGTACTCACCTCCATTTTTTAATTAATTTTCTACTTTTCTAATCATAAGCGTACCATTATTGTCAATCTTACTTCTTTTTAAGTAATTATATTTGTTAAGGGCTTTATCGTAGGACAAGCCGGTATCTAATATTCGTTCTTTATGACCTAACATTCCAATTAATACGATTTCCCAACTTTTCCGTTCCATATTAACCCTCTCTTTCATCAATTAATTTACTAATATTATATGCAAATCACCTAAAAAGTAAGCGAGTACATATTAAAAAATTTTAACCATAAAAAAACCATCTCAAAGAGATGGATAATCTTCAAATATTTCCATTGTTTAATTTTCTACCAATATCTCTAGGAATCAATTGTCATACCATTAACTAATATACATCACCAAAGTTAGTGTACCACAATCTAAAGTTGCCATTTATTTTAAATGGAAAATATAAAGGTTTTGATATCATAACTTCTGAACCATTACTTTTAATTGGTATATTTGAATAATATAAATAAGTTATCAGAACCTTTCTTATATAATTCTATATAATTCAGTTGAAAAAAGAATATGAATAGAGCTGACGAATAAATCGAGTAGGAGGTAGATAATTAATTTATCTACCGACCTCTCACACCACCAAGCATACCGTCCGGTACTTGGCGGTTCAATGATTTAAGTGCAGTACCTCGTATCTTTTGGATATGTCATCATAT
>NZ_NIQC01000032.1 GCF_002216005.1 Natranaerobius trueperi | reverse complement strand
TCATACATCTGCCACATTTACACCGTGGGGTTCGGGTGGTATTGGACTTTGTGTTGATATGCACACTCATCCACCCCACGTATGCCTTGTATGTGGTTTCTATTCGTCAGACCGAGAGTTTGCATTAGGCTTCCTTCAGACTCACCTCGCGATGGACGCCCTTGCCATCTGCTAACAGTTCCTACCACCAAGCTTGTAGCGGACTTTCACCGCCTAGACACCGCCCATGCAGGGCAAACATAATTAATGGCCTTCTAATCTAGATTTAGAAGGCCATTAGTTTTTATATTGATTTTCCGATAGATTTCTGAAATCTACTACTATTAGTAAAATTATGCTAAACATCCATATAAAAGGTATTATATTTAGCATTTATCTAATTATAAAAAATTCCCTTCTAGTTAAACCTAGAAGGGAATTTTTATTACTGTTCTGGAATCCAATCTTCAACTACATCCATATTATCTTCCATCCAAATCCTAGCAGCTTCATATTCATCTTCTCCATCTGCTATCATTCCCATAATTTCACCTAACTGGTCATCGTCTACATAAAAGTTAGACAGGAACTGATGTACTTCTGGAAGGTCTTCTTCTAACCCTTCTCTAGCAATACCATCAAGAGTTTCTGCTTCTCCATAAACACCTTTCGGATCTTCTAAGAATTTAAGATCCCATTCAGAAAACTTCCAATGTGGAGTCCAACCTGTTACAATAACTGGTTCTTCACTCTCATAAGCATCTTCCAAGTTAACTGTCATAGCAGCATCACTACTTGGTAGCAAATCAAAATCTAGACCATACTCGTCAATAGCTTCTGTAGTTCTTTCCATAACTCCTGCACCTTCATCAATTCCAGTGATTTCCCAACCCAAGTCATCTCCATAAGGAGAATCATTTAGCTCATCAATACTATCAACTTCCATATACTCTGGTACAACTAGTCCAATTCGTGCATTTTCATAAATAGGACCTAACTCATCAAAATCTTCATGATGCTCTTCATAATAACTTCCATGAGTTACAGGTAACCAAGCAGAAACGAAAGCATCTTGATCTCCACTTACAATATCCTGATAAACTGGTCCAGCATCTGCTTGAATTAAGTCTACTTCATAACCCATCTCTTCTTCAAGTACCACACTTGCTAAATGTGTTGATGCAATTGAACAAGCCCAATCCATATGTGCTAGTTCAACAGTCTGAACCTCTTCGTCACCACCATTAACAGTTTCCTCACCATCACCACAACCTACAACAAAACTTCCAACTAACAACATTGATAATACAATTACTAATAATTTTTTCATAAATCTAACCTCCCCCTTTAAATTATGTTTCTTTTGAATCTTTTTAGTTTATTATTCTGACCCCTAAGAAGATTCATTTATCAGAAGGCAAATACACCTCCTTGACTTAAATATAAATTTATAAGATGTAACGACAACAAATTTGTTGTCGTTAATACCTTATTTCAAGCTTTGAGTTAACCTATCTAAAAAGATAGCTAAAATAACAACTGATAATCCACCTTCAAAACCTGTACCAATTTGTAGCTGTTGAATACCTCTAAGTACAACATTTCCTAATCCACCAGCACCAATCATTGAAGCTATAACAACCATAGATAGTGCTAACATGATTGTTTGGTTAACTCCAGCCATTATTGTTGGTACCGCTAGAGGAAGTTGGATTTTATAAAGTAACTGACTTGATGTAGACCCAAAAGCCTTACCGGCCTCGATCACTTCCTTGTCAACCTGTCTGATACCTAAATTAGTTAACCTTATTGCAGGCGGCATTGCGAAAATAACTGTTGCAATAACACCAGGAACAATACCTAAACTAAAGAAAATAACAGCTGGGATAAGGTAAACAAATGCTGGCATGGTCTGCATAAAGTCAAGCATCGGCCTAATTATTTTATCAGCTATATCATTTTTAGCTGCTAATATCCCTATTGGGATTCCTACTCCTAAAGCAACTACTCCAGACGTTAATATCATTGCAAAAGTTTCCATTGTTTCTCCCCATAGTTCCATGCTTACTATTAAAGAGAAACCAACTAAACTGAATATACCCACTCCTGCACCGCTAACTTTCCATGCTAATAAAGCAAACAATAAAACCAAAATAAATGGTGAGAATCCCGATACTTCAATAAACCCTGTATAGAAAGCATTGACAATAAACTCTATAACATCAGCAATTATGTCAAATAGAAAATCAAAAGTCTCTTCAACCCAGTCGATTATTGCTTCAAACCAATCTCCAATTGGTATCTTAGGAATTGTCATTGTTATCACTTCCTTCTTCACCTTCTACATCTTCACCTTCAGCTAGAGCTGCTAATACAGATACACGTACAATTAACCCTCTTAACTTTTCTTCATTCTCATCAAATACAGCTATAGGGTAATTAGATTCTGAAGCAGTTTGCAATAATTCACTAAGTGGTGTTTCTTCTGTAGTATAAGGATAATCTTTATTTAAATAATTTTTGAGACTTTTTTCATTATTCTTTAATGCTTCTAAAGCCTTTGTATCTTCAATAACTCCATAAACACGTTTTTCTTTATCAACTACATATAAGTTTGAAAATCCTTCTTTTTCCATAACCCTAATTGCTTTTCTTGGCCCGTCGTTAATGTTAATTGTCACTTCGGGTTTATCCATGATATTACCTGCTGTTAGGATTTTCAACCTATTTACATCTCTTACGAAGTTTGCAACATATTCGTTTGCAGGATTTGATAATATATCTTCCGGTTCACCAATCTGAACAACTTCTCCATCTTTCATAATAGCAATCTTATCACCAAGCTTCAGTGCCTCATCTAAATCGTGTGTTATAAATAGAATTGTTTTGTTTACATTTGATTGTAGTTCTATTAGTTCACTCTGCATATCTCTTCTAATGAGCGGATCTAGTGCACTAAATGGTTCATCCATTATTAATATATCTGGATCTAAAGCTAAAGCACGTGCTAGTCCTACTCTTTGCTGCATTCCTCCACTAAGTCCACTAGGTCTTTGTTGTGCATAATCTTTTAGACCAACTTGTTCTAGAGCCTTTTCTCCAACTTTTGCTCTTTCTTCATATGGAACATTTTGAACCTCTAGTCCGTACGTAACATTATCTAATACTGTTCTATGTGGAAATAATGCAAAATGTTGAAAAACCATTCCTAATTTTGCTCTTCGGACTTCACGAAGTTTTTCGCTATTCATTTTTGTAATGTCTTCACCGTCTATTAATATTTCACCTCTTGTAGGTTCTATTAAACGGTTAACACATCGAATTAAGGTAGATTTACCACTACCCGACAGTCCCATTATAACGAAAATTTCACCTTCATTTACTTCAAAACTTGCGTCATTGACGCCTAAAGTATTTCCAGTTTTTTTGAGTATATCCTCCTTGTCCATACCTTTTTCAATTAAAGAAAATACTCTATCTGGCCTCGGTCCGAAAATTTTGTATACGTTTTTTGCTTCTAATTTTTTTACCATATCATCACCCTTTATTATTGTCCCCTCCTTTAAAAATTTTAAATGTAATATAAAAGTAATAAATTTGGTTGGATTGAAACAAAATTTATTACCAAATTTTTGCTACTTTATATATGTTATCATTAACTCGATAAAAAGCCAAATAGCATTTATAGACAAAATAGTTGATTAGAAGTTTCCTATAAAGATTGTATCGATTATGCTGTTTTACTTGCATATATCGTACGTAACAGATATGCAATCTGTTTAGCAAATAGTTTAACGTTATTTTATATTTAATCTAAATTCGCCATTCGCTACTATATGAGCTCTAATTTAAAACTATAATTATCAAAAACAGTTCTTTTTGATTAACATATTACCTATTCCTTAACCTCTAAGTTAGGAGGGAATTAACTATTAAAAAAACCTTATTTAAGTTTTCTGAGCAGAAAATTATACCCAAAACTAAAAAAGAAGTTTTAACTTGATTAATCAATAGAATTTTCACTAAATTCTATCGGCCCCCTATTCCTTATTAAAAAAACGTTTTGATAAAATAGTCTAATTTTAAGATTCTAATGATTTTGATTATATTATTAGTAAAGTATCGCATCTTGTCATATTAAAAAATTAGAACTATTAATTCTTTTTCTACTCCAGTAAATGACTTTAAAATTTATAGCTGATGCTAATGATGTAACTAAGATCTGGTATGACAACAATATTAAGGCCTTACTTTATCAAGCATCTTCGTCAATTAGCAAATAAACTTTGGGAAATAGCTATAGAGGGAAAGTAATAGTATAGCAGTTCTTGATACAGCTGTTTATAAGCATACTATCTTGAAAGGTAGAATAAGAGCTTTTAAAGATTGTATAAATCATCATAGGAAAGCTTATGATGATAATGGTAATGGTAATGGCATACACGTCTTTAGAAGTGCTTGTTCTAATAGTGACAAGTATAGAGGAACAGCTAGTTAAGGTGCTAAGATAAATTCGGTTCAGGTATACTTTCTAACGTACTCGATGGCTTGAATAGTGTATATATAATAAAGATTAGATAGTCCTGGTAATTCAGGTCCAAACAATCATTCAATCACAACTTCAAGTATACATCCTGATATTATTAAGTCTGTCCTCTAACAATAGAAATACAATGTTCACTTTACATTGCCCCCGTTAAATTAGAAAATGCATCTTTAAGGTAAACATTCACCTTAAGATGCATTAAATTTGTTATTGTTTTATAAATAATTGAGTTAACATAACCCCACCTCGTTCAGTTTCTATTACTCTAATATGAGTGTAATCTTTTGCTAGTATCGCAGATCTATGTGCAGAACTATTCATGAGCTGTGCATGCGCTGATTGGACGCTGTTAGATTGCGCTATATTTTCTCGAACTAGTGTGTAGTCTATTCCTTCTTCACTGACCATTTCTCCAGGGATTCCATATTTTGGGGATTTATGATCAAAATAGTTATTATCAATCATATCTCGAGATTTCTTTCTAGCTACTTCACTAAGATCTTTTGAATCTTATATTCATTAAGACCTCTATGTCGTCTTTCTTCATTTAATTTGTCATATAAGTATTCTTCATCACAGAATCATTATTTGAGGTATCATCAGATCTTTGATTTTGTTGATTTGTCTGGTTAAACAAATAAGTAAATCGTCCAAAAGTGTTTTGACGATTATATGTATTTGTTGTTTCTTGTTCAGTATCAATACTTCTTCTTGAAAAATTTGACCACCATTCTTGTGATATTATAAGTTTGAATTTGCCAAAACACTGTCACTAAAGATAAAACTGGACTTGAGTCAATATCTTGGACACACAAAAGTTAAGTTTCAAGCAGATTGTTTTGATAGGTCTTCAAAGGCTTGAGGAGTTAAGTATCCCAAAATTCCATGTACTCTTTTTCTGTTGTACCAGCCTTCAATAAACTTGAAAACGGCAACTTTGGCAGAATCAAAATCAAATCTAGATATCTTACATGATTAACTTCTTCTTTTTCAGGGTAGCATGAAAAGATTCAATGTGTGCATTGTCATAAGGGCATCCTTTACGACTAAATTATGACTGTATAATTCCTTTGTTTTTTGTGAATTGCTTAAATTCGTCACTAGTGTATTGTGTACCTAGATCGCTATGAAGGATAATACCATTACCCGGATCTTGAGTTTCATAAGCGTTCTTCAAAGCTTTAATCACAAGGTCACTTGTCATGTTTTTGCTGATGAAGTAACCAATGATTTTATAAGTATGTAAGTCCATTACCGAACCTAAATAGCACCAAGAATCTTTTATTGTTTTAATGTATGTAATATCAGTCACCCATTTTTCATTAATGGTTTTGGTAGAAAAGTCTTGTTTTAAGATATTTTCTCGTTCAACTACTTTTTATTTATTAGGGTAAGGCTTGAATTTTTTTCTGACAATTGACCGGATACCAGCTTTTTTCATTATCCGCTAAACGCGTTTTAGGCTTACTTTATAACCTTTGAATTTTAAGATGGCGTGGATCTTAGGTGCACCATAGCGTTTGTTACTATCATTATGGATTTCAATAATCTCTTCTGTAAGTTTCCTGTTTTCTTTATCACGATTAGACTCAACGTGGTTTGATTTATGATAGTAAGTACTCTTAGGAACTCCTAAAGCATCACACATGGTTGTAATAGAGTGATCATCTTTATGTTCTTCTATAAATTCAATAAGCTCTGAATCATCTACTTTTTCGCGAATATGGCCATAGCCTTTTTTAAGATTTCGTTCCTGTTTGATGCGTTGCATTTCTTTTTTCATTTCATCTATATCTTTAGGAGTAACTTCGTCATCTCCTGATTGAGGGGTTAACTGCTTAATCCATGTATAAATAGTAACTTCCGTTACGCCATATTCGCTCTACAGGTCCTTTACAGAAGTACCTGAGTGACACAAATCTACAACTGTTTTTTTGAAATCGTTACTATATTTTTTACCCTTTTCTGGACACATCCTTTTTTAACCTATTTTTTAGACTTAAATGTGTCATAAAAATATACTAACACCAGTTATTTAAACAGTTTACTCCACCAACTTTTTTCATTATCTTGCTTATTATTAGAAGAGTTAAACTTTTTTGTAAATTGATGTTCTAAATTTTCAGTTCTTTCTAGTAACTTATCATATTTATCTTGCAGTTTATTAACTTCTACACGTAAAGACTTAACTTTCTTTTTAAGTTGAATCACTTCTTTATCCCCTAATTTTTTGGCGTTCAAGCCATTTTTTGTGCTTGCTTGTTTTTTAGTAACCCCTTTCTTTTTTAAATTATTTACTAACATAGATTTAGGAGATTGTGGAGATGGTCCTGCATTCCATAACTGTTTTTGATTTTTTGTTTTAACCTGTTTTTTAGCATCCTGTTCTTGATTAACCCCCATTTCTGGTTGCCAAATCCTTAGATGATTTACATCACCTAATCCCCTTTGCCCCCAACTATGTGTTTGAAAACCTTCAACTCTCATTTCTCTGATACTATTATTTAGGTTGATATTTTTCCAATTATTGTTTTCTTTAATTAACCCACTCCGACTCTCACTAGTTTTAAAAACTATCCATGGTTTACTTTTAGATAACCCAGCACTCAGATATACCAGTGAACGCTCGTCTGAAATGGTTTTTAAAACTTCAGGTTCACTCCAATCCCATATATTAGACTCTAAATTTGCAACACTAGAGCAGATACTTTTTTTATTACCTTTAGTAGTAACCCAAAAGCTAGTCAAATTACCTGTGTTATCTAATAATATAGGTTCATTTAGGTCTTTATTAATCTGATTTTGAGATACTACTACTGGATTACTCCATTTTTTCTCAGACGTATACTGACGATGCAGTAATTGTTCTTGTCGTCCATTTTTAGAAATATATAATAAATGAATGTTATTATTTTTATCAACCTGTATCGACGAATTTGTTAAAATCAATTCCTCAGCCGTATCTATTGCAAAAGGTCCTAACCACTTATTTCGATATTCCCAGAATAATAATTTGTTTTGGTTATTTTCTTTAGATAAACATAACAATAGTATATTTTTAAATTTATCTCTTTGAATACTTTTTATTGCACCAAGAGTTAAGTTTTGATATCCCTTTTGAAAAAGCGGTATAAATGTAACATCATCAGTTACATTTAATAATTTACCAGAGAAAATTTTATCATCTTTCAAAAATATTAATTTAAAACCATCATCATCTAAAGTCGCCGTGTACTCATTCACTTCATCTACTAATATATTCTGATTTTCTTCATTATCTAAAACTATTAATTTGTTATTAGATAATTTTACTTTAATAATTTTATTTATTTGATTTAACAACGTTGGTAGTCTATTTTCATTTATTCTCATAATTAAATCCCCCTGTGCTTGTTCTTTCTTTTAATAAATACTTATGCATTAATATACAAGTTATTATTTTTAAATAAATCTTTATTATTAGAACTCTTTTTTTACGTCACACGGAATCAATTTTTGTCATAAAATAAAGCACATCTGCCATTAAATGAATGAAAGGAGGGATTTATATGCCTAATAACTATCAAATGTATCCTGGGCCGATTGAAAACCCAGAACATTTTCCACCTCCTGTTGCTATTGATTGCATAAAAGTTGATAAAGTCTATGAAGAATGTAAATTTACAGATGTAAACGAACTAGATATTACACTTGATGATATTGACCAACTAACAGATGTAGAATGTATTAGTGTAGAGGTAATAGAAAAAAAGTGTGAAATTGTATATGATGATAAAGTTAGATTATGGATAAAGTATGAAGTTACTTATGAAGTTAACGGTGAAACTAGGAGTCACGTAGAAACATTTGAAAAAATTGTTGTTTTAGCACGAGCTGGAGAAGATGGGCTAGAGCCACAATGCGAAGTCTTTCTTGAATGTTTAGACGCATTTGTTTTAAAAAATAATACAATTAAATTATGTATAGGAAAGCTGTTATTATTTAAACTTATAGCACATGTACAGCTGCTAGTACCAGTTTATGGGTTCTGCCCTGAGCCCAAAGAATGTCAAGTAGCTGGTGAATGTCCAGAATTCGATCCAATTTGGCCACCTTATCCAGAACAAAGCTAGTAATAAAAAACTCCCTGCGTCACTTGAGACGCAGGGTTCTATTTATAATATAATTGCAATGAGACCTCCACTACCTTCATTAATTACTTTTTCTAAAGTTTCTTTTAACTTTTCCCTTGCATTTGGTGGCATATTATCTAATTTTTTACCTATTCCATCTTGAACAACACTGTGTAAACTCTTACCAAAGATGTCGCGTTCCCAAATCTTTTCTGGATTTTCTTCAAATTCTTCCATAATATAGTTCACAAGATCTTCACTTTGTTTTTCTGTTCCTACAATAGGTGAAAATTCACTTTGAACATTAACTCTTACCATATGAATACTCGGAGCACTTGCTTTAAGTCTCACACCAAATCTATTTCCATGTCGTACTATTTCAGGTTCTTCTAAAGTCATTTCATCAAGGCTAGGAGGAACAACACCATATCCATCTTCTTTAACCGTAGATAGTGCTTCTTCTACTTTATCATATTCACTCTTTGCATAAGCAAAATCTTTGAAGATCCTTAATAAGTCACCTTTACTTTCAATTTCTTCACCGCTTATCTCTGATAGAATTTGTTCAAATAGATGATCAGGTGCTAGTATGTCAATAACCGCATGACCAGTTCCTAAATCCATTTGTTCAAGATCTACTTGTTCTGAATACTCAACTTCTTCTAAGTCATTTACAACAGAATTAATATCTCTTAATCTTGTGACTTTTTCTATGCTTTCCCGGATAGAGGTTTCAAAACTCCCTCTTAACCAATGATCAGTTTCAAGTTCTTCAACCCAATTAGGTAAGTTTATACTTACCTCTTTTACTGGGAACTCATATAGTACTTCTTGTAAAATTTGATTGATTTCATCTTCTTGCATCTCTAACACATTAACAGGTATTACTGGTACATTATATTTCTCTGCTAATTCTTCTTTTATTTCTAATGCTTCTTCACCAAATGGATCAATACTATTAAGTACTACAACAAAAGGTTTCCCAATATCCTTTAGTTCTTCAATTACTTGTTCTTCTGCCTGTAAATAATTTTCTCTTTCTATTCCGGTAATAGTACCATCTGTTGTAACAACTACACCCATAGTAGAGTGTTCTTGAATAACCTTTTGTGTACCTATTTCGGCGGCCTCTTCAAAAGATATCTCTTCTTCAAACCAAGGAGTTGATACCATTCTTGGACCTTCTTCATCTTCGTAACCAATAGCACCATCAACCATATACCCAACACAATCAACCATTTTTACTCTCATTGAAATATTGTCACCAATAGTTATTTCTACAGCTTCATCAGGTATGAATTTAGGTTCAGTAGTCATAATTGTTTTTCCACCACTACTTTGAGGAAGTTCATCTCTAGCACGTTCTAGTTGATTTGTATCTTGAATATACGGCATAACTATCATTTCCATGAACTTTTTTATAAAAGTTGACTTTCCTGTTCTTACAGGTCCTACCAAACCTAAATAAATATCGCCTTCAGTACGTTTTGCAATATCTTCATACAAGTCAAATTTGTTCATAAACCTCTCCCCTCCTTAAATCTTAATCAGTAGACGTCATCAAAAGAAAACTTTTGATAACTACTCGATAAATATCCCTCCTTAAAACCATCTTATTAGTTCTCGATATTTTTATTACAAGTTTAGTTCAATTGCTCGACCACTAAATATATATTTATAAAAATGGACAATTATTCTTAGATAAATAAATAAACACCGAAAAATTCGGTGTTTATTCTCTCCACATATTAGTATCTACTACTTCTTCCATTTCATCTGTCTTTACACGTTTCATTAGATGATTAACACCTTCAATTGGTGATTTTCCATTAAATAAAATGTTATATATCTCAGTCGTAATTGGCATTTCAGTTCCAGTTTTTTGAGCTAAATAATTAGCTGCTTTAGTAGTCTTAAAACCTTCAATTACCATATTAGTACCTTCTGTAATTTCTTCTAAAGCCATTCCTTTACCTATCATTTTACCAGCACGTCTATTTCTTGAATGTTCACTTGTACATGTTACTATCAAATCTCCAATCCCTGCTAGGCCTGCAAACGTCATTGAACGAGCTCCTAATTTATTACCTAAACGCGAAATCTCATAAACTCCACGGGTCATAAAAGCAGCCTTAGTATTATCTCCAAAACCTATACCATCCGAAATACCAGATCCTAGTGCCATTATATTCTTTAGAGCCCCACCCATTTCAACTCCAACAATATCAGGGTTAGTATAAACTCTGAAGCGAGAAGTTATAAATATAGATTGAAGTTTTTCAGCTACAATTTTCTTTTTACAAGCTATAACTGATGCTGAAGGTATACCCTTACCTACCTCTTCTGCGTGGTTAGGTCCAGATAATGTTGCAATAGTGTTCGCATTATAATTATCTAGAGTATCTGCTAAAACTTGGCTCATAGGTTTAAGTGTGTCAATCTCAATTCCTTTTGAAGCACTTAAAATTAGTGGATCATTATCAATTAGATCATTTACCTTACTTCCTATATCTCTCATTGAGTGGGAAGGCACTACAAAAACAAGTACATCTCTTTTACTGACAGCTTTCTCTAAATCTGAAGTTATACTTAAATTTTCTGGAAAAGAGATTCCTGGAAGATATTTATCATTTTCACGTTCATTTTGTAATTGCTTACAAAAATCTTCTCGTCTGGTCCATAACGTTACTTTATTTTCATTCTTACCAGCAAGAAGTATAGCTATTGCAGTTCCCCAACTTCCAGATCCTATCACTGTGATTTTAGTTTTAGTCATTACTTTTCCCTCCCACTTTTAGATATCTCATATTTTTCACCTAATTTTCTTTCTGTACCTTGGATCAACCTTTTAATATTTGAAATATGTCTAATTATCGCCATAATACTCATAGCCAAAGCGAATACAAGATACCAAAATGGATTTCCAAATAAAAGCATTACCCATGGTAACACAACTGCACCTGTAATTGAACCAAGTGAAACGTACTTAGTTATTACTACAGGAATAAGTCCAATTACCACAACTGTTACAAACACTTGCCAAGACAATCCTATTAATATACCAATACTAGTTGCTATTCCACGTCCACCTTTAAACTGAAAAAATATTGGCCAATTATGTCCTATGATTACTGCTAAACCAGATAATATTACAAACAAATCATCTAATCCTAGTAACAAAGCTATTTTTATTACTATATAACCTTTAAATCCATCAAAAATTAAAGTTAAAAACCCTTCTTTTTTTCCTAATGTTCTTAAGACATTTGTAGCTCCTGCATTTTTGCTTCCATATTCCCTAATGTCTATTCCATGGATATATTTACCAATTATGTACCCACCTGGTATGGACCCTAAAAGATAAGCAAAGATCATTAGAAAAAAACTTAGCATATTTAGTCCCTCCTTTTTCTTTCTCTACCAAGTAGTATTATAGGAGTTCCCTCGAATCCAAAAACCCTTCTTAATTGATTTTGTAGATACCTTTTATAAGAATTTTTTAAAAGTCCTGAGTCATTAATGAACATCACTAAAGTCGGTGGCTGAGACTTCACCTGTGTTCCATAATAAATTTTTAACTGTTTACCTTTTTTTGAAGGTGGTGGTGTTCTATTAACCGCTTTTTCTAAAACCCTATTTATATCAGCTGTTGGTATTCTTTTATCATGCTGAGCTGCTACTCTTTCAATTTCTGGAAAGATCTTTTCTACACCTCTTCCTGTCTTGGCTGAAATGAAAACAATTGGAGCGTAGCTAACATTAGGCATTTCTATACGTATTTTTTCTTTAAATTTATCAGCTGTTTTATTGTCTTTATCAACTATATCCCATTTATTAACTACTATTATCAATGCTTTACCCTTCTCTTGTGTGAGCCAAGCAATTTTTTTGTCTTGATCTGAAATGCCTTCAGTTCCATCTATAAGTAATAATGATACATTACTACGTTCAAGACCATTTATACTTCTAATCACACTATACTTTTCTAATTTCTCATCAATTCTACTTTTTTTACGTAGCCCAGCAGTATCGATAAAGACGTAACTTTTTTCTTCTCGTTTTACAAATGTATCAATTGCATCACGTGTTGTTCCTGGCATATCACTTACAATTAATCTATCTTGTTTTAATATATTATTAACTAACGAAGATTTTCCTACATTAGGTCGCCCAACAACAGAAACTTTTATACTATCTTTATATTCATCTTCTACCTGTGTATCTAGTTCTGGGAAGTGATATACAATTTCATCTAACAGATCCCCTGTATTGGCACCATGTATTGCAGAGATTGGTATCACTTTATCAAAGCCCAATTGGTAAAATTCTGCAGCATGTAGATCAGGATTATCTTCACTTTTATTTGGAGCTACAATCACAGCCTTATTTGATTTTCTTAGTTCTAAAGCCACTTCTTCATCAGCAGGTGTAATCCCATCTCTACTATCAACTACGAACACTATTACATCGGCTTCTTCCATAGCTAGTTGTGCTTGTAAAACAACTTGGTTTAAAATGTTATCATTTTCATCAAAAATCCCACCTGTATCTATCACATTAAACCCTCTGCCACTCCATTCTGATTCACCATAAACTCTATCTCTGGTAACACCGGGTGTATCATCAACTATTGATACTCGCTCTCCAATAAGTCTATTAAATAATGATGATTTTCCCACATTAGGGCGCCCAACTAATGCAAGTACTGGTTTAGTCATTTCCCTCAACTCCTTTAGATTCTATAATATCAACAAAATCTTTACCATTAACTGGTGTTTTGATAGCAGTGACATTTAATTGTTCTTGCAAATCTTTAAAAGTAACATCATCTAAAAATGCAGTATTCCCATCTTTTAACATAACATCCGGTATGAAAATAGGTGATTTTAAGTTCTGACCTTTTAATTGTTCAATTATATCACTACCTGTAATCAACCCTGTAACCGTTACTTGTGGTCCAAAAAATTTATTTACAATTGGAATAATTTCAAGGTCTATTTCAAGATCATTAAACTTAGATTTAATTTCATTAATAATTCTTTTAATTACTCTAGCACCTAGTTGTCCAGTAATAATTGTGCCACTTATGTTACTGCTAATTCCTTTATTTTTAATCCTCTCTTTAACTTCAGATTCAAACTTTTTAGCCAATCCTACACCATTATCTATCTGTGAAAAGTTCTCATAACTTTCGAAACTAGGAAACTGTTTATTCGCACAAAGATAAAATTCATCAGCCAAAAATACAAAGCGTGTCCCATATTTCTTCAAGAATTTTTGTTGGTATCTTTCTACTTGACTGATAACGGAACTTGCAATTTCTGGTGAAACATCATCTAATTGTGTTAGCCCTTCTCTATGTGCAGTGGTACCTACTGGTACAACAGCCAAACTATTGAATTCTGGATATAGGTTAATTAGATCCTGTATAGTTCTATCTAATTCTTCACCATCATTAACACCTGGGCAAAGAACTACTTGACCATGCATATTGATACCCGCTTCATAAAACCTTTCTAATAACGAATTGATTTCACCTGCCTTAGGGTTTTTAAGCATTGATTTTCTTAGTTCACTATTAGTAGTATGAACTGAAATATACATAGGGGAAACTCTATACCTTATAAGTCTGTCTATTTCATCATCACTTAGGTTAGTAAGAGTAACATAGTTTCCATAAAAAGGACTTAATCTATAATCATCATCTTTTACATATAAACTAGATCGCATCCCACTGGGTAGTTGATTGACAAAACAAAATATACAGTTATTATGGCATTTTTTCATTGGTGTGATTGTAGGATTTTCAAATTCAAGTCCTAGTTTTTCATCAAAGTCCTTTTCAATTTCTATAATCCATTCTTGTCCATCTGGTTTTCTGACTAATAATTCGATATAGTCATCACTAATCAAAAAATAGTAATCAAGTATATCATTTATCTCGGTATCATTGATAGCAAGAACTTTATCTCCAGCTTTTAACCCAATTTCTTCTGCTATACTATCCTGATTAACATTTTTTATTATATGTTCATAATTTCTTGTATCCATTATAAATCACCTAACTTTTCCTAGTTATTAATTTAGCACTAGCAAGCTACATTTGATTATCCTATAATTAAATATCTGAGTCAAGAAAAAAAGAAGGAGTTCTCACCCCTTCGTGTTGTTCTTTATTTCATTTTTTGTTTTCTTTACTACACCAGCAATTTGTAAATATGCTTTTTGAGTTCCACTTAATACAAGGGGTCTACCAACTTTAATTAATCCTAGTCGTTGACTTAAGAACCCACCTACACGCATACTAACATTAACACAAGTTAGTGTATCTACAAACTTAAGATGATGAGTATCAAGGTCATATATTTGCAAAATATCGACCATAGCAGTTTTTATAGTTTTAGAGTCACTTCCCATTCCACATGAATATATGTGGTTTCCTTCAGTATCTCTACCAAAGTAATGTAATTTACCTTTTAGTATATTTTTTTGACTATCAAATAGCTTTGTATACAACAATTCATTTTTACTAGGTACTTTATCTCGAGGAAGCTCCCCAACATGTATATTGGCTGCTACTACTGATGAGTGCGCTCCCCCATAACAATGATATACAATTTTTCGCATATTATCCCCTCACACATCAATGTTTAGCAATAATTAAAACTCCATTCTCTAAACTATGTACCACCCCTCTTGTAATTCTAGAAACAGTCAAAGCAGTTTGTTCAGCTTCTTCTAAAGAATCTTCATAAAAAATTGGTATTGTTCCAGCTGAAATTTTTTCAGGGGCGACAGTAACAATAGCAACTATGACGTTAGTAGTATATGCCATGTTTATACTCCTTCTAATAGAAAATTATTTACGCTTTTTATGATGAGCTTTGTGTCCAGGTCGTGATTTTAATGGATATCTTAAAGCACTCTCAAGAATAGGTACATATTCTACAGCTTCAATCAAATATTCTTCATTACCTTCTAATGGTATGATTACCATAGCCAACTTTCCAGTACTTAATTGACGTCTAATTGTTGGTGAAAATTCTTCAGTATTTACATCTTTATAAATTCCTAACATAGTAGCGACGTCATGTAATATTGCCGAGCGTTGACCTGCATTAGCTAAAGTGGCTCGTGCATTATCATCTTTAGGTTCAATAATTAAACCAAAAGCTCTATCCTTAATAGTATTTCTAGTTTCTGATCGACCTACGTTAACCATTAATATATCGTTCACATATAGTATGGATCCATCAAAACTAATTTCGCCATGGTAAACATCTGCTAACTCACCAACTCTTTTTCCTCTCATAAATCTATAACTTAACTTAAGAACTATTGCACCCAATAAAAGGCCTAACCATAAATAGGAAGTTAAAATAGCTACAGTACTAGTAATTAAAGATGCGCCCATTACTAAATAGTTTCTAGCTTCAAAAACCTGGGCTATACCTTCTATATACTCATTACCTCTTGGTACTAACTCAGCATCCTCTAAATTATTTAATGTCTCACGCTCCATATTCCTTATCTCTCGAAATTGCTGTGCTGCTAGGGATAAAAAGGTTACTGCTGTATATTCTTCAGCTAAAATTGCGGGTACTGCCACAGCTCCTAAAAAAGCTGCAATAAAACCTAATGAGATGTGAATTACATTTCCATGGGGGTGTGACGGGTAAATACGATAGTCAGATCTTAATAAAAGCATTCGAGCAATAGTCCCGACAATAACCCCCATCAAAATAGCTTGAAGTTCCTCATTAAATCCTGGTATCAGGAATCATCATCCTCTTGGTCTTCTTGTGAGCGCCTTTGTTTGGAGTTCTTTTTTGAGGGACCCATAAAATTAGCAAACTCTGTTGAAACGAATTGCTTAAACTTAGATGCCACTCCTTGTAAACTTCCCTCATTTAGTAATAGAAATAAGAACCCACCTACAATGACGACTCCACCTATCCAAAGGATTGTTCTTCCGACAGTACCCAAAGCTCCTGGAGGACCAGCATCTGGACCATCAACAACTCCTCCACCTGCTATTCCACCTTCATCATCTTCTATAATCCCACCTTCGTCCTCTACTGCACCTCTAGGTTCACCCTCTTCAACTCCTTCGTAAAGCGCCTTAGTTAGAACATCAGCAAATAAATCAGCAGATTCCTTAGCACCTTCTCTAGTATTATTGTGTCCACCAATCTCAATTAAAATATTTCTGGGGTGTAAATCTTGATTATAGTCACCTTGTGCATATAGGATTCCCTTAACTAAGTTTGGGTACATTTCATCAGCAGTAGCTTTTATCCGTTCCGCAAATTGTTCAGTTTCTTGGATATTTTGATTTTGTTGCCCTACTACTAGAAGAATCGATACCCTTTCTTCACCTTCAATCTCAGCCTTATATTGATCTCTTGGTGCTGCATCTCTATGAACGTCGATTAAAGCATCGGGATTTTCCTCAAGTATATCTTCAACAGTTCTTCTAGATCGCATATATGCTCCTGCATCATGTGGTACATGAGTTTCTTCTCTCCAAATAACATCCACGGTATTTTCTTCTAAGGATTGTGCAAAACTCTCGCCTACTTGCAATATTCCTCCACCCTCATCAATACTTTCTGCACCATCACTTGGTACATAACTTTCCGCACCATGAGAGTGATAAATACCTATAGGACCTCTATCTTGAGCATATACTATATGAGTGTTAATAAAGCTTAAAGGGTTTTCAGTGTCTTCATGATTTTTTGAAGAGAGTTCAACTTCTTCGATTAACTCAGCTTCAGCTTTATCATCTGTTACATTAGTAACTTCATATAATTTATTATCTTGATTAAGGTATTTGTTGCCTTGAACTAAACGCCTACCAGTTTTCAGTATTGTTTCTCCTTCTTCATCTACAACGGTCATATAACCATCATCAAGCTCATACGTATCCATAGCAATTGTACTTTGTGGTATTACAAAAGAACTAAGAACAAAAACAATTAATAATAGCACGAATGTTATCTTACTGGTTATCATCTTCATTATCTTCTTCATTTGATGACACCTCACTTTCTCGTACTTGACTTTCTATTTCACTTAATTCATCACTAAATTCTTGATGAGCTACATTTGGGTCAATATTTAATTCTTTCATAGTCTCTTCATCCTCTTCATGACCACTTTGTATTCTTTCATAGCTTTCACCTACAATTTCAGCTAACCCAACAGCTAATATACCCCCTAGTACAATAGCATCAAATACTCCAGCTCCACCTATGACAGTTGTACCACTAGTACCTCGTAAAAATAAATCTAACCTAGCAAATAAATCACTTAAAACAAGCCCTAAGACCCCAGCTATGAAAGCCGAACGTCTTGATCTTGCTGCAAGATAACCTATGACTCCTGCAATTAAGCCAAAGGTGAGAGTAGGATCTAAAATACCTGCATATGTAGGCTCTAAAGGCAAGATTCGCATGGCACCAAAAACTACTATACCTGTTATTATGGCTGCCAAGGCTCCACGTAACCTTTCTTTGTTATCTGCTTTATAAAATAGATATCCAACCAACACCAGTGGAATTAACCCACCACCTATATTAATAGCGAAGTTATCAGCTAGAGTTATGTCTGGTAAAAAACCTCCTACAATCATTAAACCAATGAATAGTAAAGCAATGTGATCAGTTAATCCCATTCTATCTAAAACTCTTTGAAGTACCCCAAAATAAACTAAGGCTGCAACAGCTAGTAGTATTACAAACCCGAAAGTCAATAAACTTCACCCCTTTATAGTAGTTGTTAGCATCTTTTAGGATAACCGCTAGCTAAATGAATTATTCCAAAAATAGAAAAAACGCGCTGAAAAAGCGCGTTTAACTTGATAAATATTCAATATCTAAATTTCTTTGGTTTGCATATTCTTTCAAGTTACCTTGAATCAAAACTGGACTTTCTTCGAATTCCTTCAATTTCCTTGAACCAGTTAGCAACAGTATTGATTTTAATTGAGTTTCTATTTGTTCTAGTTTTCTTTTTAACTCTTCTTCACCAAAGTTCCAAAGTATGTATAAAGGAAAACCGGCCATTGCAACACACTTTGCTCCTAAAGAAAGAGCTTTTGCTATATCTAGTGATGAGGAAAAACCACCTGAAGCAATTATATCAATATTATTAAACCCATAAGCTGAAGCTTCTAAAAGTGACTCCCCAGTAGTAATTCCCCATTCTTCTAGATCTTTTAATGGTGGATCTTTTTCTATGTATCTTTCATTCTCTAATTTTATAAAGTTAGTACCACCAACACCGCTAATATCGATAGCATCAAAATTTAAAGCTGCTAGCTCTTGAATGTCTTCCTTTTTCATTCCAAACCCAACTTCTTTTGCAATTACTGGAACATTTAGTTCATCGATAATTTTCTCTATATTAGTAGTAAATTCTTTAAAGTTACGATCACCTTCAGGCATTGCAAGTTCTTGTGGTGCATTTAGGTGTATTTGTAATGCATCAGCAGATATCATTTCAACAGCTTTTTTTGCCATATCAACAGTTGCATATGCACCAACATTAGCTATAACTAATCCTGTTGGGTTAAACTCTCTAACAACTTCAAAAGTGTTTGTAAAACTGTCATCTTTGATAGCGATTTTTTGACTACCAACTGCTATAGGAATATTAAGATCATTAGCCACTCTAGCTAGTTTTTTATTAATTTCTAATGATTCTTTAGCTCCTCCTGTAATAGCATTAAACATTATTGGTAACTTTATTTCTTTATTAAATAAAGTTGTTGATAGATTAGTTTCATTGTAATTATGTTTGGGTAAACATTTATGCATTAGTCTTATATCTTTAAGCAAATTTTGATATTTAAAATTATTTATTGCTGACTTAAGGTGATCAGACTTTCTATTTTCTATCATCTTCTTTAATTTCCCCTAACAAATCACCAAACATATCACCTAATTTAACACCATCATCTTCATCATCTGTATATGAAGTGAGTTCAGACTCATATTGTTCATTATTGTCCTCAGTATCTTTAATACTAAGGCCCACCTTCTTTTGTTCTGGGTCAATAGAAAGAATCTTTGCCTTTACTTTATCACCTTTCTTGACAACTTCTGTTGTTTTTGCCACATGCTTATTTGCTAATTGTGAAATATGACAAAGACCTTCAACACCTGGAATAATCTCGATAAAAGCTCCAAAATCAACTGTTCTTGCAACTTTACCGTTAATTACATCTCCAGATTGAAACTTTTTCATAAACTCTTCAAACGGATCAGGTTGAGCTTCTTTTATACTTAATGAAATTTTTCCATTTTCAGGATCTAGATCTAAAACTTTAACTTTAATTTGTTGACCAACTGATATTGCATTTTCAGGATGATCTATTCTACTGTGAGATATTTCAGATATGTGACATAATCCATCTATACCACCAACATCAATAAAAGCACCAAAATTTGTTAACCTTTTCACTGTTCCTTCAATTATATCTCCACTTCTCAGTTTACTAAAAGTTTCATGTTTCTTTGTCTCTAACTCTTCTTCTTGAATCTTTTTATGGCTTAAAACTATCTTGTTATTGGATCTATCTAGCTCAATAACTTTAAGTTTTAGTTCAGTGCCAACATATTGACTCAAATCTGAAATATAATCGATATCTACATGTGAAGCTGGGATGAAACCATTAACTCCTTGTAAGTCAACAACAAGGCCACCTTTAACCTCTTCTACTACTTTAGCAACTAATTCTTTATCTGTATCCTTTTTTTCTTGTAACATTTCCCAAGCTTTATCTTTATCAGCCCATTTTTTTGATAATATTAAAACTCCTTCTTCATCATCAACTTTTACTACTTTCACGTCTACTTTACTACCCTCTTTTAAAATGTCTTTAGGTGTCTGACCTTTGTCTAAGTTTAACTCATTGATAGGTATAACACCTTCAAATTTGTAACCAACATCAACTAAAACTTCCTCATCAGCTACTCTTGCTATAGTGCCACTTAATTGTTCACCTCTTTTATAACCGTCTTTCGTATTATTTTCTTCCATTAACTCTCTTTGATTTTCTTTATTTTCTTCTGATTCTTGGCTTTGTTTTTGATTTTCAAATTCTTTCATTTTTTCAATAACCTCCTTTATAGTCCAATCTGGTGTTGAGGCACCTGCCGTAACACCTATCTTTTTACAGCTCTTAAACCAATCAGCTTTGAGATCATTGGCAGTTTCAACATGATAAGTTATAACCCCTTCTTTAGATGCCAATTCTTTTAGCTTTTTAGTATTAGAGCTGTTATAACCTCCTATTACAACCATTAGATCAACATCATCAGATAAAGATTTAGTGTTTTCTTGACGCTTTTTCGTAGCCTCACAAATAGTGTTATCAATAATAACGTTTTCGTTTTGTTCTTTTATTTTATCAATTATTTTGTTAAAAAATTCTTCTCTTAAAGTGGTTTGAGCTACAACTGCAGCGTTTTCTACAATATTAATACTGTTAATTTCATCTTTATTTTCAATCACCATAGCAGTATTATCAGTCCACTCTTTAATTCCAATTACTTCAGGATGATTAGGATCTCCTATTATATAAACTTGAATACCATCATCATATAATTGTTTAGCTTTACGCTGTACTTTTTTTACAAAAGGACATGTAGCATCTATAATTTCTATACCTAATTCTTCAGCATGTTTAAATGTTGAAGGACCTACTCCATGACTTCTAATTACCAAATAACTTTCATTTTCAATTATATCATCAAAATTTTCTATGGCTTTTACACCATTTTCAGTTAATTTGCTTACTACTTGATTATTATGAACAATAGGGCCTAGAGTATAAACTGCTACAGCTTTTTTAGAGGCTTCTATTGCTTTATCTACTGCACGTTTAACTCCTGAACAAAAGCCAGCACCCTGTGCTACGACTATTTCCATTATATACACTCCTAACTCTACAGATCATTATTAATAATTACCATAATGGATTGACTAAATTCAGCAAGTGAATCTTCAGATTGATCAAAATCTTCTTTTTGATAGTTAATGGGAGAATGTACAATAACTTTAACTCGTCTGAATGGTTTATACTTACCTTTTATTGTAATAGGTACTACAGGTGCTTTACTCTTTGCTGCAATAAACCCAACACCTCTAAGTAATTTATTGTTAGAGTTTTGTTTCCTTGTACCTTCCGGAAACATCCCAAATATATTACCTGCTATAAGTTCATCAAGAGAAGTTTTAAGTGCTTTTCTATCAGCTTGCCCTCTTTTAACAGGAATAGCACCAAGTTTTTTAATTATATAACCAATTACAGGTATATTAAATAATTCTTCTTTAGCCATAAAAGTTACATGGGGTTCTGAAATACAACCTAATAATATCGGATCAAATAAACTAATATGATTTGAACATAATATTGCTGGCCCTTCATTAGGTAGGTTTTCATAACCTTCAATTTTTATAGGATATATTGTTTTAAAGAGTAATCTAAATAGCCCTCTAAGTATAGTATATAAAGTGCTATTTTTATTCATGACCTTCAACCCTTTCAAGTAACTTTGACAATACTTCTTTTTGGGTCATATTAGTAGTATCTAGTAAAATAGCATCTTCTGCCATTCTCAAAGGGCTATAGGTTCTATTCTGGTCAATTTCATCACGCCTTAGTAATTCTTGTTTTACTTCATTATAAGTTGTGTTATACCCTTCTTTCAGTAAATCACAAAGACGTCTTTGTGTCCTTTCTTCTATGCTTGCAGTTAAGTAAAACTTAAAATCAGCATTAGGAAAAATACGTGTTCCTATGTCCCTTCCATCAAGCACAGCACCATCACGACCAATTTTTCGTTGCATCTCTACTAAAAACTCTCTCACAGCAAAGTTTTCAGCTATATAAGAAACAGCCTTAGAAACTTCAGGTTGTCGGATTTCATCAGTTATTTCTTGATTATTTAAAAATACCAAGTTGTTTCCATTTGATTTTGTTTTGATATCTAAATTCACTTTTTTAAGTACACTTTTAACACAATCTTTATCTTGTGGATCTATGTCTTTATGTAACACATACAAAGCTATTGCTCTATACATAGCACCAGTATCAAGATATTTAAGATTTAAACTTATTGCGAGATTTCTAGCAATCGTACTTTTTCCGGCACCAGCAGGTCCATCAATTGCAATGACTATATTAGATGACATGTTATCAAACCTCTCAACTTAAATTATTTACTTAATTCTAATTCATAACAGACTATTCGACAAAAAAATGTTCGTTCCTCCCCACAAGTTCAAAAAATATAATTCATTCCATTAAAATTATTTATTTAAATCAGGCCGTAAACTCTGAGCTTCATTTAAATATACAGGTTCTGGTTTATGGTTTAAATGAGAATAATAGTGGATCATGATCCTAATACATTTTGTTATGGCTCCTTCAACATCAATTTCTTGAGCACACATCAATGCTGTGTTTGTCCATCCTAATTTTCTTGCAGCTCTTGCAGGAAAACACGATTGTAGATCTTTGGTAGTTGTAAAAAATATACTTATAACTTGATGTTCATCTGTAATCTGATTTCTATCACATACACTTTCTAAAAGACGTTTTGTTTCTTTTAAAACTTCTTGTTCAGAATCTTCCTTAGTTGTTGTAGCTCCTCTAACTGCATGAACTCTTAAATTGTTCATTTTCTCCCCTCCATTAATCAAGCTTAAGATTCTTGTTTTCTTCTTTCATAAGTCAACCTATATGTAAGTTCCTCATTTACTTTACCTAAGAATTTTTCTATCTCTGTTTTTGTAAAGTTAACCATCAGTGGGTTATGAAGCTCAATTTTTCTAAACTCCTCTCTCATAATAAAAGGTAACAAGTCTACTAACGAATCAGCTGATATAGTTAACTCTACCGGAGCATATGCTACATCTTCATCTAATTCCTCTACATACACTGCATATGTTTCTTTTTGTTCAATATGATCTATTTCAACTCCTTGTATCGGTACATTTTGCCAATTAGTAACTTGGTTATCTCTTTGTTCTTCAGCTACTTCAAAAGTATCTTTACTTCCGAAAATAAATCTTCCAGGCTTTCTATACCCAGGAAAATCAAACCTGATTCTACACCGTACTTTCTCTTCTACTTCTTCTCCTAATTTTACTTTCATTTAACCAACCTCCTTTTACGGAATTATTTTCATTATTTCCATTATATCCTTGGTTAATTCGAGTTTATTTACTGTCTAAACCAACAAGTTTTTTCAATTTTATTATCTCGCTATCTGATAAGTGTCTACTACTTCCTTCTTTTAGACTATTTATTTTAACTGGACCGAACTTAATTCGTTGTAGGTCTATTACCTCTGCATTTAAGAAGTCTATCATCCTTCTAATTTGTCTCTTTCTACCTTCAGTTAATATAATCTGTAATACCATGTGGTTCTTAGTCTTCTCTGATATTTTTACTTTTTTTGCGCTACATAACCCCTCTTCTAATCTAATACCTGATTTTAAACAATCAATATCATTATTAGATAAAAACTTGTCTACTTTTACATTATAAGTTTTAGTTACCTCATAACGTGGATGCATCAATCTATTTGCTAATTCTCCTTGATTTGTTAATAATACAAGTCCCCTTGAATCATAATCTAACCGTCCAACTGGATAAATACGCTCTCTAACACTTATTAAATCCATTATTGTTTTTCTTCCTTGTGGATCTTTTTTAGAGGTAATATAACCAATGGGTTTATTTAATAACAGATAGACTTCGTTTTTCTCAAAGTCTATTTTATTACCATCAACTTCAACTATATCTTTATTAGGGTTTATTTTTGTACCTAATTCTCTAATAACTTGTCCATTTACTTTAACTCTACCTTCTTTAATAATTTCCTCAGATTTTCTTCTAGATGCAACTCCAGCATGAGCCATATATTTTTGTAAACGCAAATTACTACCTCCCTCTATAAAGTAAAATTTTCTTTTAAAAAGCTCTTTCGTTCTCAGAATTTCAATACTATCCATTTTAAACATCTAGGTAAAAACTTGAATATCCGATAAAATCTGTAAGAGATAGAGCACCT
>NZ_NIQC01000031.1 GCF_002216005.1 Natranaerobius trueperi | reverse complement strand
TATGGTCATTTCAAGGCTAATCGTGTTTTTAGAAGATTTGTGCTTCGTGGTATAGAAAAGGTTAATATTGAAATAGGTTTGATGAGTTTAGCACATAATATGTTAAAAAAAGCAGCCCTAACATATTAAAAAGATTAGTTGGGCTGCTTTTTTATCTTCTCAATTTAAAATTTTAATTCATCTTACAAGTAAGGGCGATATTCCAAAAATTTAATTATACTTTTGGGACAGTCCCCTGACTTTTATTGTTCTACTTGGCTTTGCATTTCTTGTAGAATACTTTCTAACTCTTCAATAGCTTTACCGTATTCTGACCACTCTCCTACTCTTAAAGCTTGATCTGCCTGTTGATAAATTTCTAAAGCTTCTTGAACTAGTTCATCAACATCTCCAAGTTCAGGGTCTGGAATTTCTTCAAAATCTTCTTCAATATCTTCAGGGTCTTCTATATCTAACTCTTCAGGATCAGCACCAAAAGCTATTAGAGCTTCGTCTATTGTATTTGTCATAACTACTTTGCCTTGCCAAGAGGCGATAACTCTTCTCATTTCTGGATAACTACTTTCTTCTGCTTGTAGAAATAAAGGTTCAATATATAAAATACCGTTATCGAGTGGTATTACTAGTAAATTGCCTCGAATTACATTAGAACCTCTTGTATCCCAAAGACTAATCTGTTGTGAAATATGATCATCTTGATCAATTCTTGATTCAATCTGTTGAGGACCGCGTAAATGTTCACCCCTAGGAAAACGGTATAAAACTAGTTCTCCGTAATTTTCACCGTCATTTCTTGCTCCTAACCAGGAAATCATATTATTTCTTTCAACAGGTGTGTAGGGTATCATTAATACAAATTCTGGTCCTTCACTATTAGGTAGGTCTAATGTTGCATAGTATGGTTCCATAGTTATACTTTCTCCGCGATAACTTTCTGTTGGAATATCCCAGGCATCTTCTCTATTATAAAATATTACTGGATCTTCCATGTGATAATTTTTTAGAATACTAGCCTGTGCGCTAAATAAATCTTCTGGATATCTAAACTGTTCTCTAAGTTCATTTGATGCTTGATCTAGATCTGTAAATAATTCTGGAAAGAATCTATCTAAAGCCTGGCTAAAAGGATCGTCATCCTTTACTAAGTAAAAATCTACTGAACCACTATAAGCGTCAATAACTACTTTTACTGGATTTTCTATATAATTTTTATTATCTTCAAATGGCTGACTATAAGGAAAGTTATCAGTTTCCACATATGCGTCAATAATCCAATATAGTTTCTCGTCAGCAACAGCTAGATATGGGTCACTATCATATCTGAAAAATGGAGCAATTTTTTCTACACGATCGATGATATTTCTATCAAAAAGTATTTGACTATCACTTGAGTACTCTTGTGAAAACAATAAGAATGAATTTGCTTTTCTTAGTGAAAATAATATTCGGTTCATAAGATTCATATTTATACCGTCTTCACCTTCATAAGTATGGTCAATGTCTTCCTGACCTGGGTAATTAAATTCACTTTCATCACTATTAACTAGCACAAAATCATTAGTTAATTCACCAAAGTAAATCTCAGGACGATCAAGACTAATACCAATTTGATCTTTAATAGGCATATCTCTAAAAAAATAATTTGGTAAACCATTAGGGGTAAGATCGCCTACTGGGCTCATAGCAAGACCGTATCCATGAGTGTATTTTAGATGTCTATTTACAGATGTTTGAGCTCCTTCAGGAAGTAGATCTACATCTAGTTCTCTTGCAGATAACATAACTTGATGATATGTATCATTAACCGTATAACGCCCCATATCAACATCATTAAATTGGTAATAACGACGATATTCCTGTTCTTCTCTGTATACATCACGTAGTGGCCGATAATCTAATAACCTAACATTATCTTTTACTTCAGAAGTAAGTTCAGGAGAAGTTTCTTCATCTACTACCTGCCAGGTCTGTTCTGAGATTTCATCAATTCCATAAGCTTTTTGTGTCATTTCTAGGTGGTGTTCAATAAATGGAGCCTCTCTTGTTAATTCATTTGGAGAAACAAATACTGATTGAAATACAGAAGCAGTAACTGAACCTAAAATTGATAGAACCATTATACCTATTAAACAGATGATCGACCATCTATATTTTTTCCATTTAATATTAGCTAAACTTAATAGAAAACTAGCTAAAGCAAAAATTGCTAGTAAAATATAAACAGGTCGTGAAATATATGTGTCTGTATACCCCATACCAAAAACTACACCTTGGTCTGAAAATAATAGTTCAAACAAGGATAAAAAGAAATTAAATGATAACAGAAGAAAGGTTACTCCTAATAAAAGATTCAAATGCTTTAGACTGTTATTTTTACTTACATTCAATCCTCGTTTTAACACATAGAAAGAAATTGTACCTCTAGCTACATAAAGAAGACCGATTATAATTGTAGTTACGATCACTAAACCAAGTAGATTAGTGACAATTCTTTGAAATAAAGGTAGTCTAAATAAGTAAAATGATAGATCAAAATTATAAATAGGATCACTCATACCAGTACTGGTACCACCAAAAAAATATACTAGTTCTTGCCATAGATTACTAAAGGACCCAGTCCAAATAAAGCTTAGAATAATAGCAATTAGCCCCTGACCTAATTTTCCAATTGAGCGAACTAAATCTGCATATGGAGCAAAACTAGTTTCAAAAAATCTAGATTCTTCCTCTAAAGTTATTAAGTTTTTGCTTGCTATTCGTAAATTGTAAAATATAAAGCTAGCTCCTACTAAAAAAATGATTAAAGAAAATCCAAATTGTAACCCGATTGGACGCCAAAATAATTGACTAAACCCTAAATTACTAAACCACTGGATATCAGTTAGAATGACTGATATTTGACGAATTGACAAAAGGATAAAAATAAATAGACCAGTTAAAATATAAAAGCGATACTTTTTCCACATAATAGTCCTCCTTAAATTTTGTTCTTCTTCTATTTATTTTACCCTATAATGGTATAGATAATAAAGAATTTGTTAAAAAAAGTATAGTTTTTTTAGTTATGGAGATAATAACTAGGCAAAAGGAGGGAAGGAAATTGGATACTTTCGTATTAATATTAGGTATTATAGTATGTGTAGCAGGATTATATAGTTTTCACCTATATTATAGTTCATCATTAAAGTTAAGAGAAAAATTAGAGTATATTGAAGAAAATGATAGGGAATTAAAAAGAACTTTGATAAAAGGTCTAATTTATAGGTTCAATAACAATGAAGGAAATGAAACACCATTTGATTTTGAAAGGTTTGTAGCTAATTTATTTGAAAAACATTACGGAGGGAACGCTATAGTTACAGAAAGTACTGGTGACGGTGGTATTGATATTGAACACTTTCAAGGTGAAGAATTGTATTTAGGGCAGGTTAAGTGTTTTGATGAAACCAATACTGTTGATTACACACCAATAGCAATCATACATTCACAAATGATAAAAAAAGGTGCTAAAGGTGGATTTATAGTAACAACTTCTAGATTCACTGAAAATGCAAGAAAATATGCTGAAGGACTTGATATTGAACTGTATGATGGTAAAGATTTAGTTAATTTATGGATAGAGGATGTACAACTTGAAGTTGAAGATAGTATCGATATAATTCCATCAGAGACTTAAGATGAAAGAGGTACCTCTTTTTTTATAGATTTGGCCAGGCTTACAACCTGGTCTTTTTTTGTTATAATTTATAAAAAAACTTAAGGGTGATTATCTTGTCACATATGATAGGTATAGGTTGGGATGTAGGTGGTTGGATGGGTTCAAACCACGGTATTGCAGTTTGTAAATGGAAACATAATAGTTTTCATTGGTTAGGAAAATTAAAAGAGGTTTCAATCCCTAAAAGGTCGCTTATATCATTCAATGATTTAATTACAGGCTTTGAAAAGGAAATAGAATCTGCATCTAAAGTAGTTATTGGTGTTGATGCTCCACTTGGTATTCCTGAAGATTTTATTAATTTACAAAATGACAAATTTACCTTTGTAAGACCTGATAGAGAAATAGAAAATCCACTTGCATATCGGTTTACAGATAGGCATATCTATAAAGTTTTAGGAAAGAAACCATTGTCAGCAACATTTGATCGATTAGGTAATAATTATACAGTTGCTATGGTACATTGTAAAAAATGGTGTTATGAAAATAGTTTTGTAATACATCCATTTGAAATTCAAGATAATTATAGGGAAATTATTGAAGTTTATCCTGCAATATTTAAAACTATTTTGAATGATTTAAACTTATCATATCAGATAGAATTCATTAAATCATTACTTCCAGATGATTTATATGAAAGAAGTCATAGTTATGATGCTGCTCTTTGTGCGATTATGGCTCTATGTTATAGTATGAGATATACGACAAGTAAACTTCCAACATTAGTAGAACCACCAGAAAATCCTAAGATACGAACAGAGGGTTGGATTTACTATTTAAATACTCTTTATAACTAACAATAAATATATTAAAATTACAAAAGAAAAGGTTATAGGAGGGGAGTAATGGATATAAAAAAGTTATTAAATAAACTAATAGCAATAAACTACGATAGACACAAGATTGTTTTAACAATCGCATTGATTTCATTTTTAAAGATAGTCTTTTTTTCAATTGGTATAAAAGCTCCAGAAACGGATTGGGATTGGCGGTTACTAACAATTGTGATTTTTATTGTTTCAAACTTAAGTATAATATTTGTGCTATTAACACCTACACTTCTATTTAAGACACGTAAAAAACAAATTATCTATAGTATCCTTATAAATTTTTCTTTATCTTTTATAATAATTGCCAATCGTTTATACAATCAGTTCTTTCATAGCTATATTTCATTAGATACAGTTTCACATTCTACTGAGGGATTATCTATGTTTCAAGCATTATATTCTACCATCCGTTTAGGAGAGATATTTTGGCTCTTAGATATACCAATTTTAATTTATATTTTTAGTAAACAACATTACAATGAAATTAATGAAAAAAGCAAGGTATCTCCTCCGATGAAAGCAGTTATTGTAATCTCAGTAACGATACTTTTATGGACACCAATTATGAGTATATATACTGGTAATTTAGAACATCATCAAAATATTCAATTAAAAGAATCAGGACTATTTATGTACTATGCTAAAGAAGCTGCAACTTCTGCACCATTAGTTGAAGAAAGACAAAAAGAAGACATAAGAAATGTTCAACAAATTGAACAATGGTTTGCAAACAAAGCTATTAGTGAAGGTAGATTAACTGCCGAGATGGAAAATAAAAACTTGATAGTTTTACAAGTAGAAGCACTTCAAGAAATTGTAATTAATAAAGAAATAAACGGTCAGGAAATAACTCCTAATTTAAACGAAATATTTAATGAAAGTATCTATTTTGAAAATGTTTATGATCAGGTAGAAATGGCAACAGCTGATGCAGAGGTATTAGTTAACTTATCTCAATATCCACTAGATAATGTTAGTGTTTATATGCGCTACCCTGATAATAAATTTCATTCTTGGCCCCATGCTCTAAAAAAAGAAGGTTATGAAACAGCGGCTTTACATGGCCATTATGGAGATTTTTATAATCGTGATGAAGCTTACCCTAATATAGGCTTTGAAAAGTTCTTTAGTAGAGAACATTATAAAGAAGATGAAATGCACAACGATTTGTTAGGAGATAAAACATTTTTAGAACAAAGTGTACCATATTTAGAAGAACTAGAGAATCCTTTTAATGCATTTATTATTACACTTACAAGTCATCATCCATTTAATTATTTAGAAAGCTATGATGAAATTAATGTTGATCCTTATAAGGATACAATAGTCGGAGATTATATTGAGTCTATTCATTATACGGATGCCGCTATAGGTAAATTCTATGATGAGATGGAAGAAAAGGGATTATTAGAAGATACTTTAATAGCAATATATGGTGATCATGCAGCATTTAATTATAATGAAAGAGATTATGAAGAACTAAATGATTTTTTTAGTGTAAATATTCATGATCCTGTTGAGAGAGTGGGGATTCATAAGGTCCCTTTTATGATCCATGATCCAAGTGGAGGTTTAAATAGTAAAGTTATTGACGAGCAAGCAGGAATGATTGATATTATGCCTACAGTAGGTAACTTATTAGGAATTGAAAACCCTTATGCAATGGGTAGAGATATTTTAAATACAGGTGAAGATGAGGTTATTTTAAAGGAAGGATCTTTTATTAAAGATGATATTTATTATTACTCAAAAACAAGGACATTCTATGATCTAGAAACTGGGAAAGAGGTAGAGGTTGAAAATGATGAAGAATTGATAGCACAAGCAGAAGACACTCTAGATGTATCGAATCTTATTTACAAAACTGATTATTTTAGAGATATTTTAGATAATTAGAAAAAGGGAGGTTATGTTACCTCCCTTTTATCTAAAGTCATTTTCTTGAGGAATGACAAAATAAGATATGATATAAAATAGTACAATTGGTATAGCAAAGGATAATAATCCTATTAATACAAAGATTAACCTTACAATAGTAGAGTCAATATCAAAATATTCTGCAAACCCACCACATACACCAGCAATCATCTTATCTGATTCTGTTCTAACTAATTTCTTTTCCATAAAATTACCTCCTAAAAAATAAAGCATGATTAAAACTCGATAGTTTTTCTAGCTATACATCCTTTTTTAAAATGGTGTTTTTTTTCTTCGAATATAGTTACAGTATCACATAAATCAAATAGTTGTGAAGGGGCATATCTACCTGTTAGAACAATATGCTTATTTATAGGTTTTTTGTTAATTAATTTACTTACCAGATTAATATCTATCAGTTCTTTTTTAAGTGCTATATTAATTTCATCTAATACTATGATTTCGTAGTCCGAATTAAAGATGAGCTCTTTAGCCTTTTCTAAAGCTTTATTAGCCATTTCAATATCTGTTGGTGTTGGATTATTTCTAATTAAACCTTGCCCCATAGGTATTATATCAATCTGTCCTTTTACATACTCAAGAGCTAAAACTTCACCAGTATTTTCTTTACCTTTAACGAATTGTATAATACAACTTTTAGAACCATGTCCTAAAGCTCTAAAACACAGGCCTATAGCAGCAGTGGTTTTTCCTTTTCCTGAACCAGTGTATAAAAAAATCAGCCCTCTGTTTTGTTCACTCATTTATCTCACCAACCTTGCTCTAGCATTAAACTCTGATAAAATAATAACAGAAAAATAAAATTTATGGTAGGTGAACTATATGCATATACCTAGAGTAGTAATAGCAGGTACGACTAGTGGTAGTGGGAAGACTACTGTTACAATGGCGCTTATGAAGTCACTTATGAAAAGAAAATTCCAAGTCCAAGGTTTTAAAGTCGGACCTGATTACATAGATCCTGGCTTTCATACATTTATTACAGGCCGTGCTTCTAGAAACCTAGATACCTGGATGATGACATCTAACACTATGAAAGAAATTTTTCAACGAGGTTCAAAAAATTCAGATATATCAGTGATTGAAGGGGTCATGGGATTATATGATGGACAAAGTGGTAATACTGATAAGGCAAGTACTGCAGAAATTGCTAAAAAGCTTACTGCTCCTGTCATACTAGTGGTTAATGCTGAGAGCCAAGCTAGAAGTGTAGCAGCAGTAGTACATGGATTTAAAACCTTTGATGAAGATGTAAATGTTTGTGGTGTTATTTTAAATAAAGTTTCTTCAAAGGGGCATTATGATTATCTACGTGAAGCAATAAAAAATATGGAAGGTATTGAGATTTTAGGTTATATCCCAAAAGAAACTGGAATAGAGATACCAGAACGCCATCTAGGACTAACTCCAGTAGACGAGTCTGAAGAGTTAAATAGTAAAATAGATAGATTGTCTGAAGTTTTTAATGAAACTGTAAGTTTAGATAAAATAATTCATATAGCTGATAAGTATCAAAATTGGAGTAAAGTAAAACAAGTTTTTTTTAATAAAAGCAACTTTAAAAAAATAGCGAAAGTTGCTATAGCAAATGATAAAGTTTTTTCGTTTTATTATCAAGATAACCTTGACTGGTTGCAAGAGAGGGGAGTCGAGTGGGTTCCCATTTCACCACTTAAAGACAAAGAGTTACCCAAAAATGTTTCTGGAGTATATCTTGGTGGTGGTTTTCCTGAAATGTTTGCAAGGGAATTATCACAAAACAGAAAATTTATGGATAGTTTAATTGACTTCTATAAAAAAGGGAAACCTATTCTTGCTGAATGTGGAGGGTTTATATATCTTACACGCTCTTTAACTGATTTACAAGGAAATAATTATCCTATGTCAGGAATTATTCCAGGAAAAATTCACATGAAATCTAAATTAGTAGCTTTAGGATACAGAGAAGCAAAAGCACTTAATGACTCTTTTTTATTATCTAAAGGTGAAACAATCCGAGGTCATGAATTTCGCTATTCTGAGTTTATCCCTGATAATGAAGCCGAAGAATATCCTTTAGCATATGAGCTAAAAGGTCGAAGAAATACTTTAAAAGGTGGATATGTTTTAAATAATTTAGTAGCGAGTTACCTACATATCCACCTAGCTTCTAATCCCTGTGCTGGTTATAAATGGTTAGATATCTTACATCAGTCTTAATAAAGCATTAATAATACTAGCTGCTATAGGGCTACCACCTTTATAACCAGTAATTGTTATATAATCTAACCCGGATTTTCTTAAGCTTTCTTTTGATTCCATGGCTCCAACAAAACCAACCGGGACACCCACAACTAGAGCTGGTTTAATATTTTTTTGTTGATATAATTCTATCACTTTAAAAAGAGCTGTTGGAGCATTTCCTATAGCAACTATTTTGTTATGGATATTTTCACCAAATAGTTCAAAGGATGTTTCAGCACGTGTGAGTTTTTTAGTTTTAGAAATTTCTCTAACCTTTTGATCACTGATATTACAGTGTATGTTACACCCTAAATTGTTAAGGTTTTTTTTATTTAGACCAGCAGTAACCATGGTTACATCAGTAAAAATATCAGTTCCTTGCTTTAAAGAATTTAATCCCTCTAAAATTGCTTTTTCGGAAAATTTCACTTGTTTATGAATTTCTAAATCTCCTGTAGTATGAATGATTCTTTTAACTATAGGAGATTCTTTGTCATCAAAAGTTGTTAGATCAACTTTGTTTTCAATAATTTTCATACTTTCTGCCTCAATCGGATGAGTGTTTATTTTATTCATAGTTAGCTTTTTAACTCCTCTGTAGCATTATCAGCTCTTTCTTTTAAAATTGCGATGAGTGTAGAATCTGCTCCGATGGGGTCTGCTAATCTGATAGTTAAGTTAGGATATTTTTCTTTTATTTTTATGATCTTTTCAGGTACATCTTTTTTTATATGTATTCCAGGATATAAAAAAAGTGGTATTACGGTGATAGTACTGATATTACTTGAGTAAATCTTATCAATAACTGTCTCTAAATCAGGTTCTTCAAACTGAAGATAAGCATAACTTGCTGATTCTTTAGTTTCGGACTCAAACATATCAGATATAGATCTAAGAACTTTGTTAGCTTCAGGATTACGACTCCCATGTCCTAAAATAATATTATGATTCATATATATACCTCCCTATAAATTTCTAATTATAGAAAACTATACACAATCATTTGATATTTTGCAAACAATAAGATTTTTGAAAAGGGTAGGAATGTAAACCTGTAGAGTAGATATATTTTAGATTATTTAAAGGGATCTTAAGCAGATCCCTTCAAATAGAACTAATTTCTACAACCTCTAGATCCTCTTCTATTTTGCCTACCATTACCAAATTCTCTACTGTTGTCATTTTCAATTTCATCTGTGATGTTAAGATTGTTTTTATTATTTCTTGGTCCTTCTTCTAGACAGTCTCCTCTTTCAAAGTCGTTATTTTTAATGGTTTCAATAATGTCTTTGCCTTCTTTTTCCGAGATCAGTTCTTTTTCTATGGCATTTACAACTTGATTAATTTTTGCTTCATCTCTTTCTTGTTGTCTTTTGTCTAGCTCTTCTTCATTTAAATCTTCACTTCTATAACATAAAGATTGGTTTAATCCCCTTTGAAACATTTCATTATCTTCAGTTAGGCTTTCTCCTGCAGCAGCCATTTGTACCGGGGAAGCTATTGTAAACGCCACAGCTAATCCTACAACAAGTAAACCACCTATAAATTTCTTTGTCATGTTAAATCCTCCTTTAAGTTTTGTTATTTTATATTGTACCCTGTAGATGTGAAGATTTCTTGAAGATTTATTAAAAAGTAAGTTGTTTAATTAGAGTTTATATGATATCTTATCATTAAGAGAATTTAATATAGAGTGGCTTTTAGGTGTAATCATTTTTAAAAGGGAATCAGGTGAAAATCCTGAGCGGTCCCGCCACTGTAACTGGGATTGAAGATTTAATTAACCACTGGGTTTAATCCGGGAAGGTAAATCTTCTTATACCAGAAGCCAGGAAACCTGCCTATTAGCTGTACTCAATGCCTTCGAGGAAAGGGAGAGTACTTCTTACGTTTGCTACACTTTAGCTACATAGGAGAGTAGTGTATCAAGTGGTGTAGTGTTTTAATTACATACTAAGAAGAACTCAACCCGGCCATTTCGAAGGCCGGGTTTTTTGTATTGTTATATATGGGAAGGTGTTATTAAGTGAAAAAAATACAATTTGATTTTAAGAAGAAATCTATAGCACAATTACTTTTTTATTTGTTAGTTATAGTTACAATTTGTTTTAGCTTATTTTTTAACAGTATTGACCTAAGTTGGTTTCAAAATAATTTACATATATTAAGATCATATGTTAATAATAATTTCGTTTCTTCAGTATTAATTTTCTTTTTTTTCAGAATGTTCTTTGCTGTAGTTTCAATTCCTGGAAGTGGAGTACTAACTATTGTTGCAGGTGCAATTTTCGACTTCCTAATAGCAGCTGTCCTTGTTACATTATCTGTTAGTTTTGGAGTTTTAATTGTTTTTTTATTGAGTAGATATGCGTTTCGTGATTTTTTAAAAGAGCAGTTCTCTGATAAGTTTTACTTTATTGATCATATTTCCAAAAATCATGGAAAAAGTTTACTTTTTCTCGTTAGGGTAACTGAAGTTTTACCGTCATTTATTATTAATTCTTTTTTTGCTTTTACTCCTATAAAAGCAAGTACTTACTACTGGGTGAGTTTATTTGGACTTTTGCCAGGTATTTTAATTTTTACAAATGCAGGACATCAAATAACTGAAATCCAAGAATTATCTGATTTAATGACTCCAAATATTATGGTTTCTTTAGGCTTAATAGGAGTTATACCAATAATGTGTAGTATCTTTTATAAATCTCTTTGTAAGAAATATATAAGATATAACAATAAATCTGTAGAAAATGAAGAAAATGAGCTAAGAAAGGGTTTTACAACCGGAAGTTGTGCTACTGCAGCTGCTAAAGCAGCACTTCTTGCAAAAAAGTACGGACAATATCCTGAAAAGGTTACTATCTTGTCTCCTAGTGGGTATGAATTAGTAATTCCAATAGCAGGCTATGGAATTAGAGAAGATCATAAAAACTGTGCTTTTGTAAGAAAAGATGGTGGTGATGATTGTGATTCTACTCATGGAATTTTAATAGGTGCATATATAAAGCATGTAAATAGTGATGTTATTAAAATTCGAGGGGGTGAAGGTGTCGGAAAAGTTACCAAACCAGGGCTTCCTGTTGATATTGGTGAAAAAGCTATAAACCCAGTACCTAAAAAGATGATAAGAGAAAATACAAGAGATATTCTGTCTAATGGTGAAGGAGTTGAGATCACAATAATTGTTCCAGAAGGTAAAAAAATAGCAAAAAAAACCTTAAATTCAAAGCTTGGTATAATTAATGGCATTTCAATACTTGGTACAACTGGGATAGTTGAGCCTATGTCTGAAAAAGCTTTAAAAGATTCCTTATTATTGCAGCTCGATCAGATGCAATCAATGAATTTAAAGACGATAGTATTAGTACCAGGAAGAATGGGAGAAAAAAATGCTCACTCTTTTGGTATACCGAAAGAGAATATAGTTATTACAGGTAATTATATTGGGCTTATGTTAGAAAAAGCCGCAAAACGCGGTTTTAAGAGGATATTTATTATGGGCCATACCGGTAAGATAGCTAAATTATCAGCAGGTATATTTAATACCCATAGTAAAGTAGCAGATGCAAGACGAGAAATTTTTGTAGCACATGCTTCTTTAGCTGGATTTTCTAAAGCGTCTATTAACCGAATTTGGAATGCAGTAACAACAGAAGAATGTGTCAAGATAATAGAAAATTATGATAGGTTAAATAAAACACATAAGAGTAGGACCTTATTTTGTAATATAGCAAATGAGGCTGAAAATCGTGTGCAAAATCATCTTAAAGATAATAAAGTTAAGCGATTAGGAGTTGCTTTTACAAATCGAGATGGTGAACTTATTGGGTTTAGTACAAATTCTTTTGAGATTTGCTATAAAGAGGGGTGGCGTATGTGGGAAAAATTGTCGTAGTTGGTATGGGACCTGGAACATTGGATTATATCATACCTAAAGCTAAGCAATATATTCTTAATGCTGATCTTTTAGTTGGTACAAAGAATCAATTTAATTTAGTTGAAAAAATTGATCCTATAAAAGGAGAACAGTTTGATATTAAAGATGGTATCGACTCATCGTTTGAAAAAATTAAAAAATCTTTAGATGAAAATAAAAGAGTTACTGTAATGGTATCAGGTGACCCTGGTTTTTATAGTTTATTTTCTCTTATAAAAAGAACTTTTCCAAATGAAGATATTTTAGTAATACCAGGGATCAGTTCATTACAATTAGCTATGGCTAGAATTTGTGAAAGTTGGGAAGATGTGAGAAGCCTTAGTCTTCATGGCAGGAAACATAATTTAACTAAGTTATTAAAATTAATTAAAAGACATAAAAAGGTAGCAGTTCTTTTAGGAGGTGAGATAACAACTCATTATCTAAAAGAATACCTTAGTACTCATGCTAATGAATATAAAAAGCGATGTGTAGATGTTATGGCAGATTTAGCTTCTACAAATGAATCGATTATTAGTACAACGGTGGAAAATTTAGATAACTATCCAGTCTACAGTAATTGTGTGGTTTACTTTCGAAAATCTAGTGATAAAGAAAACCAAAACATTACGAGTCTAGAAGATAGTGAGCTCACAAAAGAAAATGTTGCAATGACAAAAGAAGAAGTTAGGGCAGTTATTATTAGTAAATTAAGGTTGTTTTCTGGAGGTATATTATGGGATATAGGAGCAGGGACTGGTGGGATATCTATTCATGCTGAAAGAACTATGGGTGAAAAGGGAAAAGTTTTTGCTATTGAGCAGTCTTCTAGAGCTATTGAAGTAATTAAAGATAATGTATCTAAGCTAGCTAGTGAAAGGGTTAGTCCTATACATGGTAAAGCACCAGATGTTTTAAGTGACTTACCAAAACCTGATCGTATTGTAATTGGTGGAAGTAGTGGAAAACTAATTGAAATTCTTATCTATATAGATGGTTTAGCTAATTTTAATGGTCTAGTAGTAATACCAACTGTGACATTAGAAACTTTAATGGAAGCTATAAATTATTTTAAAGAAAATACACGTTGGAACTATCAAGTTCAAAAGCTTCAGGTAAGTAGATTAGATAATGTAAAACATATGTCACTTTGGAAAGGTGAAAATCCTATCACTATTATAACTGCTAAAAGGGAGAGTTTGGATGAATAATAGAGGTGAATTATACGGAATTGGTGTAGGACCGGGTGATCCAGAATTACTTACCATAAAAGCTTTTAAGTTATTAAAAAATAGTGATGTAATTATAGCTCCAAAAAGCTCTCCTAAAAAAAGTAGTCTAGCGCTAGATGTAGTAAAACGAGCATTTATTGAATGGGGGGCTAGTTTACCAAAAGTAGATAATATAACATTTCCTATGACCACTGTACAGAATAAAAAAAAGATCAATAAGGAAATAGAGGATAAAATTCTAAATAACTTAAACCATGGGCTAAACTTATCCTTTATAACACTAGGAGATCCGTTTTTATATAGTACGTATAGAAGACTTACAAGTAAAATTGCAGAGTACAAAAATATTAAAGTAAAACATATCCCAGGGATTTACTCTTTTAGTGCTATAAGCGCTCGTTTAGGAAAGGAATTAACGTGGGGAAATGATCGCTTAGCAATTATACCAGTAGAAAAAAATAAAAATTATCTACAAGAACTCAAAAACTTTGAGACAGTAGTATTTTTAAAAGTTACTTCAGACTTACATGGACTAATAAATCAGTTAAAAGAAGCTAAACGATTACAAGATGCGATTTTAGTTGAAAAAGTTGGGATGGAAGATGAGAAAATTTATTATGAACTAGACAAACTCGATAATATAAACTATTTATCAACTATAATAGTTTTTAAAAATCAAACGATGAGTAGGTGATAACTATGAAAGTATATTTTGTGGGAGCGGGTCCAGGTGATCCAGATCTGATAACTAAAAAAGGAGAAAAATTATTAAATACTGCTGATACAGTAGTTTATACTGGTTCTTTGATAAATCCAAAAGTATTAGATTTTACTTCTTCTTCATGTGAGTTATACGATAGTTCAGGCCTTACAAAAGAAGAACTAATAGATATTATGTTAAAAGCTGTAGAAAATGACAAACTGGTAGTACGTCTACATACAGGTGACCCTGGGTTATATGGTGCAATACAAGAACAAATCGATGTATTACAAGAAAAAGGAATAACTACAGATATAGTTCCAGGAATAAGTGCCTATCAAGGAGCAATGGCAACATTGAAGCGAGAACTTACTTTACCTGGGATTACTCAAACAGTAATTTTAACAAGACTAGCAAAGAAAACTCCTGTGCCAGAAAAAGAACGATTAAGGTATCTTGCGAGTCACCAATCTACTATTTGTATATATTTGAGTACCCATATATTAAGAGAAGTGATATCAGAACTGATAGAAGGTGGAATGTCAATAGACACTCCTGTTACAGTTGTATATAAAGCAACTTGGCCTGAAGAACAGGTTATATCAGGTACATTAAATGATATTAATGATAAAGTTATAGAATCGGGTATTAAAAAAACAGCTCTTATTATAGTGGGTGAAGTTTTGACCTCAGATTCATATACAGATAGTTATCTATATCGAAGTGATTTCACCCATGGATATAGAGTAGGAGATAGTAATGAATAAGTATCTAGCTATCATTGTTGTTTCAAAGGAAGGTTATGAAAAAGGTAAAACTATATTTGAACATTTCAAAAATAGTCGGATGTTTGTGCCATACGATCTTTTCAAACATGAATTAGATTCATTACAAGGTATATATTCATACAAGTCTGACTTAAAAAATGTTATTAGACTTGCATTTTATAATTTTTCTGGTGTGATAATCATAGGTTCTGTTGGTATAACAGTTAGGTTACTAGCTCCATTTTTACAAAATAAAGTTAGTGATCCAGGCGTAGTTGCAGTTGATCAAGAAGGTTGTTTTGCAGTAAGTGTACTCTCTGGTCATTTAGGTGGCGGTAATAAATTAGCTAAAGAAGTTAGTGAGATCCTTACCGTAAAACCAGTTATAACTACAGCTAGTGATTTAGGTAATAAGGTTACTCCTGATTTATTAGCATATCTTTGGAATCTGAAAATTGAAGGTATAGAAAAACAACATGTAAAGGAACTTTTAAAACATATTAATTCACACATTGTTAAAGGGAACCAGATAACTTGGATGGTCGATGAAAAATTAAATGTCACCACAGATTTTATTAATTTTCAGCTATGGAGAAATGAAAGGATTAAAGAAAGTGAACAGCCCGTGGTTTTAATAACAGATAGAGTATTAACACACAAACAATTATCTAAAAATGTTATTATTTTACGTCCTAAAAGTATTATCGCAGGTTTAGGATGTAAAAAGGGAGTATTAGCTACTGATATTTTAGAATATTTACATACTAATCTTATCGCAAATGGTGTATCGCCTCTTTGTTTAAAAAGTTTAGTTAGTATAGATAAAAAGAAAAGTGAGCTAGGACTTTTAGAAGCAGCTAGATATCTTAAGGTAGATCTTAAGTTTTTTAACTCAAACGAATTAATTCAGTTTGTAAATAAAAAGAATGCATCAGAATTTGTAAATAAAAAAATGGGAGTTGGTGGTGTATGCGAACCAGCAGTGATGAAGCTGTGCAAGGATATAATCACAAGAAAAACAGCAAGCAGAGACAAAAAAATTACAATAGCACTCGGAAGGGTTGGGTGGCCGCAGTGGGCATCGGACCTGGTGGAGGAAAGAGCTTATCATTAGAAGCTTATGAAACAATAAAAGAAGCTACTGTAGTTATAGGATATAAAACATATTTAAATTTGATATCAGAGTTAACAGAAGGAAAAGAAATCTACTTTTCATCCATGAAACAAGAAGTTGAAAGATGTAAAGAAGCGTTAAAACTAGCTAATCAAAATAAAAAGGTAGCTATAGTTAGTAGTGGAGATCCAGGTGTTTATGGAATGGCAGGTGTGTTATTAGAGTTAAGGGAAAATTTAGACTTAGAGGTAAGAATTATACCTGGTATCACCTCAGCAACAGGAACGGCAGCTTCTCTTGGTGCACCACTTATGCATGATTTTGCTGTTATTAGCTTAAGTGATTTATTAACACCTTGGGAAAAGATAGAACGGCGTATTGAAGGAGCAGCAAGTAGTGATTTTGTGATTGTATTATATAATCCAAAAAGTTCTAATAGAGTTAAGCATATTGAAAAAGCTCAAACTATTATTTCAAAATATCGATCTCATGATACTCCTGTAGGTATAGTAACAAACAACTATAGAAATGAAGAAAAAATAACTATATCTACTCTTGGAAAATTTGTAGATGAAGAGATTGATATGAGAACAACAGTAATAATTGGTAATAGTAAAAGCTATGTAAAATTTAGTCAAATAATCACTCCTAGGGGTTACACTTTATGATCTTAATATTAGGTGGGACTTACGACGGGATTTATATAGGGAGATATTTGAAAAAAAGCGGTTATAACGTTCAAATTAGTGCTAAATCTAAACATGGACAAAAGATAATAAGAGATAAAGGCCTCGAAGTTTATCAAAATCATTTAAAAGCATCATCGGGTAAAATGTCACAACTTTTATTAAAAGAGAAATTTTCATTAGTAATTGATGCAACTCATCCCTTTGCAACAGAAATAACTAAAGGTGCTATTAGAGCATGCAATGAAAGTGATATTCCTTATCTTAGATATGAAAGACCAAGCCTAAATATATCAAAAGGAGTTAATTATGAAAGGGTTAATACTTTTAAAGAAGCTGCAACTCAAGCTAAGTATTATATTAATAATAAAAACTCAAAAGTATTCTTAACTATCGGAAGTAAAAATTTACAAAGTTTCACAGACATCATTGATACAAAACAAATAGTTGCACGAGTTTTACCATTAACTAGTAGTATTACCCATTGTTATAACTTAGGTCTTTTACCTGAAAATATAATAGCTCTTCAAGGTATAGTCAGATATTCTCTAAACAAATCTTTATTTAAAAATTATAATGCTTCTGTATTAGTTACAAAAGATAGTGGCTTAGAAAGTGGTTTACAAGAAAAACTACACGCAAGTAAAGATTTAGGGATGAAAGTAATATTAATTAATCGTCCTAATTATGAAGAAGTTATGACATTTTCAAATTATGATGACTTATTTGAGTGGATTAAAAATAATCAAGATAACTAGGGGGCGCATTATGGGTAAATTAATATTAGTCACTGGGGGTTCAGCATCAGGAAAAAGTAAATATGCAGAAAATTTAATAACTGAGATGGAACGTAACTTTTCTAATCCAAAGACTACATATATAGCAACTGCTAAGATGGTAGATGATGAAATGAAGAGACGAATTAAAAAACATCAAGAAAGAAGACCCACACATTGGAATACAGAGCTAGCGTGTTATGATCTTATTTTACCTCTCAAAAAGCTTAGTAAAACAGAGGATAATATTTTACTTGATTCTCTTTCAATGTATTTATCTAATAAATTATTGTCTTTTGATGAAAAAAAGACAAGTGAACTATTCTCACAAGTTATAAAAGACCTCTCGGAGGTATCTGATATTTGTGAGAATAGTAATTCTACAGTTGTAATTGTAACTGATGAAATAGGGTGGGGACTTATTCCCGCAAATTCAATGGGTAGGACCTTTAGAGATTTATTAGGTGAAGCAAACCAAATATTAGCAAGCAAAGCGAGTGAAGTTTATTTGGTGGTTTGTGGTATACCACAAAGAATAAAATGATAGGAGGGGGAACTTATGAATAGAAAATTTGAAATTAATACTTTAGTAAGAATCGCCTTTCTTCTGGCATTTTCAATATTAGGTGCACAGATTAAAATTCCTAGTCTTATTGGTACACCTGCTTTAGATTCTTTTCCAGCGTATTTAGCTGCATTATCTTGGGGGGGTACCCCAGGTGCTATAGTGGGATTTTTAGGACATTTTTTTACATCGTTAATTGTAGGGTTTCCATTGTCATTACCTTTACATTTGATAATAGGAATAGGTATGGTTGGTTGTGTCATAGCAGTTTCTAAAACAGTAATGCACTATGGTAAACTACCAGCATGTATCATCGGAGTAATTGCTAATGGTATTATACTCCCATCTATTTTTGTAGTTATTCCTGGTTTTGGTGTTTCTTTTTTTCTTTCGATGATTCCGGCACTTATAGTAAGTAGTTCAATAAATATAATTTTAGCGTACTCAATGTCACCGGTTGCAGACCGAATTTTAGGTGCTGATGTAAATATTACTAAGGGAGTGGAATCTGATTGATAACTGAAGTCGGGGATGTAAAACTTATTGAACTTACAAAGGAATATTTGGCTGTTTCATGTGATTCATTAGGAGCAATTGGTGAGAAAAAGTTAGATAAAGTAAAGGTACCTACAGAATGGGTAGGAAGAGTTCTTAGTCGTGTTGCTTTAATGGAGCTAATAGCACTTAGGATCAACCCAATGTTAGTAGTAAATACTTTATCTAATGAGTTAGAACCTACAGGCAATAAAATTATCACAGGGATAAAAAGAGAACTAAAGACTATAGATTTAGATCCTAACACTTCTCTAACAGGAAGTTTTGAATATAATATCTTAACAGAAGAAACTGCAGCTGGTGTAACCGCTTTGGGTACTATAAAAAAATATCCTGAATTGGGTTTGGGGTATGAAGGAATGAATTTTTATTTACTTGGCATCCCTAAAGTAGGTAATGAAGTCAATTTACAAGATGAAGATCTAGCTGATTTACCTAGTGTTAATGAGTTAAGTAAAATCTCTGAAGTTAAGGAAATTATTCCAGTTGGATCAAAAGGGATAAGGGCTGAAGCAAAAGTTTTGGCTAACAGGTCAAATTTAATTCCGAAGTTTTTAAAAAATGTAAGTGAAGATTTGTTAATAAAATCTGCAGGACCTAGTACCTGTGTTATATTTACAACAGATAATGATGGGATACAGATTGTAAGAGAGTTAGCAAATACATATAATAAGCCTGTTCTCCACTTAGGTCAATTTGTTAAGGAGTTTTGAAAATGGAACTTGCATTAATTATTTCAATAGCATTTATTTTAGATGTGTTTTTTGGTGACTTTTGGGGTAAGGTACACCCAATTTGTCTGATTGGTAATATGATAACCTTTTTACAACGACAAAGTAATAAAGTTTTTCATATTTTTAAGAGTCCTACAATTGAAATTGTTATAGGAGGTATTATAGCTTTTATTACTATTTTATTAACTACATACATTAGTCTCTTACTTGCGTCTTTTCACTTAGTTTTTGAATTATTAATAATAAACTCTGCTATTGCCTATAAAGGGTTAATAGTACACTTACAAAAAGTTTATCTTCCACTAAAACAAGGAGATATAACGAGAGCAAGACAAGCACTCTCACAGATTGTAGGACGCGATGTAGATAACCTAAATAAATCAGAAATAACAAGGGGCGGTGTTGAAACAGGTGCTGAAAGTATATCAGATGGTATAATTGCTCCTCTTTTTTATGCAGTAATTGGAGGTGCACCTTTAGTAATGACATATAAGGCTGTTAATACTTTAGATTCAATGATAGGTTATCCCTTTGAACCTTACAAAAATATCGGGTATGTTTCTGCTAAGTTAGATGATTTGTTAAATTTTATTCCTGCTAGAATGACTACTCTTTTTATGCTAGTAGCTGGTTGGGTACTAAACTTAAATGTTCGATTAGGATACCTTTACTTTAGAAAAGATGCAAACAAACATCCAAGTCCTAATGCGGGTTGTTCAGAAGCTACAATATCAGGATTGTTGAATGTTAGGTTAGGTGGAACAAATACTTATCAAGGGCAGCCGTCTTTTAGGACATACTTGCACAAAGATGGTAATTTACCTAAAGTTGAAGATATTAGCTCAACTATTAATATAATTAAGATTACTTCTTGGATAGGGTTAATTGTGTTTATATGTCTAAGAGTTTATTTGAGGTGGTTATTTTGAGATTGTTACTGGCTTTAGGTTTTCTAACAAGGATCCCGATACCTCTAACTAGTTCACGTGAAGAAAGATCATTGTCTTCTTTACTACCTTTTTTTCCTATTGTTGGTATTATAATAGGTTTAATTTATCACTTTTGTACTCTAATTTTAGATTTGATATTACCTGGAAAGATTGTTGCTTTTATAATTGTGATCTTAACAGTATATATAACAGGAGGACTTCATCTTGATGGTTTATCTGATACTTTTGATGGATACTTTAGTGGTAAATCTGGTGACAAGATGATAGCTATTATGAGAGATAGTACAATTGGAGTATATGGAGCTTTTTCTATTTGGTTTATATTGTTTGGAAAGTGGATATTTCTATATACTATTGTTATTAGTGAAAATTTAGAGGTTTTAGCATTGTTTCCTTTTGTTGGAAGACTTATTTTATATCAAGTAGTGAAGTCTTATCCTTATCCTTCAGGGGTTAAAGGTTTAGGAGAAAAAATGAAAGAAGAGTCTAGTGAAAATTCATTTATGATAGTTCTTATAACTCTCATTATAATGTTAATTAGTACTTATTTTTATTTAGATATGATTTTAGTGATTATATTATCGTTACTAATAACTGGGGTACTTGTAAATTTATTTGTAAGGAAAATTTCCTATAAACTAAATGGAGTAACAGGTGATGTATATGGAGCTAGCTGTGAATTAAGTGAACTGTTATTTATGTTTTTTCTAATTGTGGGGTGGGGAATGTGATCAAAAAAATCAAAATACCTCATACATGTGGAGAATGGCTCCAAGGTTCATTCTCAGGAGAAGATTTTTTAATCTCATGTCCAATTAGTGATTATAGTGTAGTTACAGTAAATATTTTAAAAAGTAATACCCTAACAACTCAGATTAATGGAATACGTAAGGTTAATGATGTTCCTATAGAAGTTCCATGGAAAGTAATTCAAGCCATTGAGTTAGTGATAGATTACTTAAAATTACCGTCAATGCATATTGAGATAACTATAGATACTAAATTGCCTGGTAAAAAAGGTTATGGTACTAGCAGTGCAGATATATATGGGGGGATTTTAGGGCTTTGTCAATTATATTTACAGGACTCAAAGCTTAATCATTTAAATTTAGCAATCGACATTGCGACAAAAGTAGAACCTAGTGATAGTACTTGTTGTCCAGGAATTTCGAAATTAAACCATATTACTGGGGAGAATAGAAGAAAATTAGGGAACTGTCCTTCGGGTAATATAGCAGTAATTGACTTAGGAGGCTTTATTGATACTAAAGAATTTAACGAAAATAGAAAATCAAAACAGTTAAATCAGTTAAAAGAACCTATGCTATCAAATGCATACAGAACTTTTTTAAAAGGAATTCAAACAAAAGATTTATCATTAATGGCAAATGCAAGTACTATAAGCGCTAGATTACATCAACAAACTATTTATAAAGAAGAAATTGATTTTATTTTAGAATCTTTCAATAAAGCAAAAGCATTAGGTGTAGTTAGAGCACATAGTGGAACTGTTGTTGGCCTTGTGTACCCTAAAGGAACACATTATAAAAAATCCTTTAAAGAATGGTATAACAAATATCAAATAGGTAATTTTGTAGGTTTTTATTCAACAGTAAATGGCGGAATGAGGGAGGTGTTGTAAATAAAAATTCAAGAACATGGTGGTCAAATTTACAAGTGGGTAGAAGAATTTAATTTAGATCAAAATAGTGTGATTGACTTTAGTGCAAATATCAATCCGTTAGGACACCCCCCCATACTTAAGGATAAATTAGCATTAGAATTAGATAATTTGATACATTATCCGGATGCCCATGGAAACTTACTAAAAGATGAATTAAGTAAAGCTCATAATGTTTCTTCTTCGCAGTTGATTATCGGAAATGGAGTTAGTGAGATAATTGATTTAGTTGTTATGTCTAAAGCATTAGAAAAGAATGCTTTTAGTGCACTGACTATAACTCCAACATTTAGTGAATATAGTCGAGCTGTTAAAGCTTATGGAGGTAGTTCCTATCATTTAGAATATATTAATATAAATGATAATTACCTTAAGATAATTGAATATATCAAAAAAGATGAACCTGATTTAGTTTTCTTATGTTCTCCAAACAACCCCACAGGTGAACTTATTAATGCAGAAAAATTAAATTGTATGATTGAAGCGTGTAACCAGATAAAAACAACTGTGATTGTAGACCATTCTTTTTTACCCTTTGTAAAAAAAGAATGGAAAAAGATTGATAAAGATTTAGAACAGCTAAATGCTGTATTTTTATATTCTTTAACTAAAATATATGCTACTCCTGGGCTTAGAACTGGATATGCTTTAAGTTCAACCTCTATTACAAAACAAATAGAAAAGTTAAGAAATCAGTGGTCTATAAACTATTTAGCTCAAGTAGCAATAAAGGAATGTTTGAAACTTGGTGGTTTTGAGGATAAAACAAGAAAACTAGTATCATGTGAAAGAGAAAAATTATTAACTGGACTTATAAAATTAGGATTTAAACCATTTAATAGTACAGCTAACTTTATTTTAGTAGACTCTTCAACTAAAGGTTTATCAGGTACTTATCTATTTAATGAATTAGCTAAAAAAGGTATTTTTATTAGGCCATGTACGAACTTCGATGGTCTAGGTGAGTATTTTTTTAGAATAGCAGTTAGGTTACCAAGGGAAAATGAACAATTACTAGAAGAACTTAAATGTATATGCAGTTAGGAGGACATTTATGACTAAAAAACTTGCTCCATGTTTAATGATCCAAGGAACTTCTTCTCATGTAGGTAAAAGTATAATTGTTACTGCGCTTTGTAGAATTTTTTATAGAATGGGGTACCAAGTAGCACCATTTAAATCGCAAAATATGTCTAATAATGCGTATGTAACTATCGATGGACGTGAGATAGGAAGAGCCCAAGGGGTACAGGCAGAAGCTTGTGGTGTATTTGGTAATGAAAAAATGAATCCCATTTTATTAAAACCATCTAGTGATGGAGTATCACAAATAGTTCTAAACGGAAAAGCAATAGCTGAAGTTGATGCAAAAGAATATCGAAAAAGTTGGGTTAAAAAATTATGGCCACATGTTAAATCGTCATTAAAAACATTAAGAGAAGAAAACGATCTAGTTATTATCGAGGGAGCGGGGAGTCCTAGTGAAGTAAACTTAAGGAAAGGCGACATAGCTAATATGACTGTGGCAAAAGAATGTGATGCTAAAGTTTTTTTGGTAGGTGATATTGAAAGGGGTGGAATGTTAGCTTCAATTGTAGGTACTTTTGAAATAATACCTAAAGATGAAAGTGATTTGATTTCAGGAATAATTGTCAATAAATTTAGAGGGGATAAAAGTTTATTAGATCCAGGACTCACTTTTTTGGAAGAGAAAACAGGAAAACCTGTTTTAGGAGTTTTACCGTATTTTAACGACCGACTTGTTGAAGAAGAGGATTCGGTTGGTGTAAATGAAAAACGAAATTTTTCGACCAATAGTGAAAATAAAATCAAAGTTGGTGTAGTTAAATTACCAAGAATATCAAATTCAACAGATTTTGAGCCTCTTGAAGAACATCCTGATATCGAACTTACATATATGGATTTACAAGAGTCGATAAATACTAATATTGATTGTGTGATACTACCTGGAACTAAAGCTACTAGAGATGATCTGCGTTTACTAATGAATTCTAACCTATATAAATCATCACAAAATAACTTATCTAATATAACCATTGTTGGAATCTGTGGTGGTTTTCAAATGTTAGGAAATAAAATAAACGATTTATTAGGTGTAGAGGGTGAACCTGGGGAATCGCTAGGTTTAAATCTATTACCAGTAGAGACTAATTATAATTCAGAAAAACAGACCGAAAGAGTTGAACTAAAGGTTAAAAGCGATCATTTAAATAAAAATATCTTTAGTGAAATTTCTGGTTCTACTTTAACAGGTTATGAGATACATATGGGAGAAATATATGTAAGAGACAGAAACTTGATCTGGTTAATGAATAGTAAAGGTGACCCTAAAGGGGTTTGTTCAGAGAATGGGAAAGTTATAGGGACATTTTTACATGGTATATTTGATAATCATAACTTTGTAGAATGGTTTATTAAATGGGTAAAGAAAAATAATCAATATGAAAACTTACGAGCAAGTACAGTTAACTATAAATTAGAGAAAGAAAAAAAATATAATCAGTTAGCTGATTATGTAGAGTCTTCATTGGATATAACTAAAATATGTCAGGAATTAGGTTTAAAAAACATGAAATGAGAGGTATGATTATGTGTAGAGGGATTATTTTTGATTTAGATGGAACTTTATATGATTTTTTTACACCTTCAAAAATAGCTCTTGAAGAAACCTGGAAAAGAGCTTATAATGATTCTCTTGTTGATACTTATAACAATGAATGGCTTTTTGAAAAACAAAATGGGGAATATTTATGGAAGTTAATATTCTGGGATAAACTTTATACTATCAAAGACCAAAAGGGTTATCAGGATATTTCAAAGAATTTTTTAACACATGTTATTAAAGAAGCTTGGCCTTTATTTAGTGCTAATAACTGTCAAGTCTTAGCTGATACATGGTGGTATAGTTTTTTTGATAATATTAAACTAGAACCATGGGTTATTCCATTGTTAGAAAGATTGTTAGAAAGAGAAATTTCTACAGGATTACTTTCAAACAGTCCGCGAGGGATTGGTGAAATCAAACTACAGGTATTAGGACTAGATAAGTATTTTAATTCATCTAATATCATCTGGGCACATGATGTAAAAGCACCCAAACCAAGTAAAACGCCTTTTTATATATTAGCTAAAAATCTTGGTATTCATGTTAACAAGACTTTAGTTATTGGTGATAATTATAATACGGATATTTTGGGAGCAAAAAATGCCGATATGTATTATCATCTTTATGAACAAGGAAAAGAAGACCAAATGATTAAAAAAATAGAAAAGCATATAGATAAAAGGTTTACATAAAAAAATAATCTTTTCAGGGTTTATGTAGAATATAATAATAGCAAATAGTTGAACGATTACTCAAATGAAAGTGAATATCAGTAAAATAGTGAAGTTTAAGATTAATCTCAAATTTCCGGGTATAATGGGAATTGTAGGTTCGATGAAAAAGCAGTATAATATATCTATCACTAAAAATAGGAGGAGAACTATTTGAATAAACTAAAAAAGAATATTGTATTAACAAGCTTTTTGATGATTATGTTATTTGTAGCAGCTGGGTGCAAAAGTGAGGAAGTTAAAGGATATGAAGATGAGCTTTCTTTTCAAGAAGAAGTAAGACTTCCAATAGTTGAATGGCCAGGAGTTACACAAAAAACATATGTAATAAGTGAAGTTTTAGACAACTTAGGCTATGATACAACTATAGATAATTACTCTCTCCCAGTTATTTTGGAAGGCATGCAAGCAGAAGATCTTGATGCTTTTACAGGTACATGGTTTCAGACATGGGGAACCCCATTACATGAGTCTCTTGAAAATGGTGAAGTTATTCATATAAGCACTCAATTAGATGAAACAAATTATGGTCCTGCGGTTCCTAAATATGTCTTTGAAGCAGGTATCACTTCTCTAGATAATCTTTATGAAAATAGTGATAAGTTCAATTATACCTATTATGGACTTGAAGCAGGAAATGATGGGAATCAATTAATGATAGATGCCTTTGATCAAAATATTTATAACTTAGGTGGTTGGGATATTATAGAAACGAATACTGCAGCTATGTTGACTGAAATGCAACAAAAAATAGAACAAGGTGAATGGGTAGTGTTTAGTGGTTGGGAGCCGCATTGGATGAATGTAGTTCTAGAAATGGAGTATTTAGATGATCCTAAGGGGATTTGGGGTGAAGATGAAGAAGTTGGAACTATAGTAAGAAGAGGTTTGAAAGATGATGATTCTAACTTATATAAATTCTTTAGTCAATTTGATATAAATAACGAAATTCAAAATGAATGGATTTATGAATATAGTAAGAATGAACGCGATCCTGAGATAGTTGCAAAAGAGTGGGTAGAAAGTAATCTAGATTTAGTAAAATTGTGGGTAGATGGAATGTATGATATAAATGGAGAAAACGCTCAAGAAGTGATAAAAAAGGCTTATAAATAATTTCTTTTAATATGCTGTTTCCTTAAAGGCAGCATATTATTTTTGCCACAAAGAGATTTTGAAAAATTATAAATATTGCGATTGTGAAAAAAGTGGTTGACGCTCGTCCATAAAAATGGTATAAATATATATGTCGTAAAGATAGTTGCTATAATCGTGGCCCCTTGGTCAAGTGGTTAAGACATCGGCCTTTCACGCCGGTATCAGGGGTTCGAATCCCCTAGGGGTCACCATTATTATTTAATAACATATCATGGGGCTGTAGTGAAGCGGCTTAACACGCCTGCCTGTCACGCAGGAGATCGCGGGTTCGAATCCCGTCAGCCCCGCCATAACCGTGGCCCCTTGGTCAAGTGGTTAAGACACCGGCCTTTCACGCCGGTATCAGGGGTTCGAATCCCCTAGGGGTCACCATTATTATTTAATAACATATCATGGGGCTGTAGTGAAGCGGCTTAACACGCCTGCCTGTCACGCAGGAGACCGCGGGTTCGAATCCCGTCAGCCCCGCCATTGTTAAGGGCCATTTTTGGCTCTTTTTTTATTGAGTAAAACTAAAGTTAAAAACAAAAAAGATTTTCTCTCTATTATAATTTTGTATCACCCCCTTATTAGTCATATTTCTACAAAATTCAACTGATATAATTTTTATAATTTACACAATTTTCTGTCATATCAGCTTATTATTAATAAAAAAAGAGGTCTCATAGTATGTCGGCTAAAGCACAAGGGGCGTGGAGGTTCTGTTGGTGGAGTTGTTCCTATTTTAGTCTTCATAGTTTGGGCAATTATAGCAAGTTTTATGGAAGTTATAACAACTAACGGGTTACCAGCTGTACTAATTGTTAGATTTGTTGTTGGTATGGCTTTGTGTGAAAATAGTGGAGAAGATTATGCACAAGCATGCATTATTTGAAGGATTTACTAGAACCATTGGTGCTGTAGCTATTGTAGCATGGTTTTTTGTAGGAGTTTTTACAGAAGTTCTCCAAGCATTAGGACTTGTTGAAGGATTGGTGTGGGGCGCATCAACATCTGGGGTTGAAGGTGGAATGTTTGTAGGTACTACCTTTTTGTTAGCTGCTGATTTGCTTCAGCTGTTGGTATTGGATATGGGACCGTTGTAGCATTTGCTACTTTAATGTATCCAGCTGGTATTATTATAGGAGCTCATTCTATTATTTTGGCTGGGGAATTTTTAATAGAAAATAGAGATGTTGAACGTATAGTGGTTAATTACAAAGATCGATTAATGCGTTTTGGGTATGAAGTGCTGGAATAAATTTGTAAATTAAATAATGTAGACATAGAAATTATAAACCATTTAGAAGACAAAACTTATGAAGAAGAGCTTGTTGATGATGTTTTATCTGTTATAACCGTTTTCTCTTCAAGATTATACGGTAGTAGAAGTCGAAAAACAAAGGAAATTTTAAAGACAAATAAGCAAATGTTTACTTAAAAGGTGGTGAGGCGGCTTGAAGTTCAGTAGAAAAGTTGAAGTTGTTTTTTCATAAAGGCTCTGTTAAAGTTAATTGTTGATTTCTAGAAAATTACAAATTAATATGTTATAATTAAAGGGAACAAATGTTCTATTTAAGGGGTGGAAGCTATGGATGATAACAGATTTTATAAACTAGTTAAATTTATCGACAAGCTGGACACCAATTACAAAGAACAGCTTTATACAATTCTACAAGAACAAGTCGCTCCCAATAACCTAGACCAGCAGGAAGTTATTAACGAGCTTCGAGAAACTAGATTTAATAAAGGTTTGATCTGCCCGTATTGCAACGGTGAAGAAAATGTCCGTTACGGTAAATACAAAGGCCGTCAGCGATATAAGTGTAAATATTGTGAAAAAACTTTTAATGACTTTGTTCAAACCCCTTTTTATAGAACAAAACACCTTGAAAAGTGGTTACTGTTTATTGAGTGTATGCTTGAAGGCAGACCATTAAGAGCTACTGCCAATATTGTTGGATTAACTTTAGTTACAGTGTTTTATTGGCGACATAAAATATTAAATGCTCTAAAGCAAGATGAGATTGATGGTTTTGAAGGTATAGTTGAAATTGACGAAACCTATTTTCTATACTCTGAAAAGGGTAAAAAACAGTCTAGTAGAGAACCTCGTAAAAGAGGCGGTAAATCAAAATACAGAGGCATTAGTAAAGACCAAGTTTGTGTAGTCGTAGCTAGAGATCGAACCAAAAACACTATAGCTAAAGCTAGTTGTATGGGACGAATAGAAAAACCAAAACTTGATAGAGTAATTGGCGATTACATTTCACAAGAAAATATAATTTGCACTGACAAATGGCGTGCATATAGGACATACTGTAAAGAAAAAGGCATTAAACTCTATCAACTCAAACCTGGTGATACTGGGCGTGTCATTAAAGGAATATACCATATACAAAATGTTAATAGCTTCCACTCTCGGTTAAAGAAGTTCATTAATAAGTTTAAAGGGATTTCTTCAAAGTATCTTGATAACTATTTATCATGGTACAATTTCCTTGATTCAATCGGTCATGAGAATACAATAAACAATATAAAAGAATTCTTAGTTAAAATATGTCTGTATCAAATTGATGACACGTATGATTCTATCAGAACTTCGAAATTCAGTACGATTTAGGTTGAAATTATTACCATTTCGTGTAAAAATGGAAATAAATGGATTGTTTCGTATAAGATATTTACATCATAATAATTTTCAGAAGAAAGGAGGGGTAGGATGTTTAATATTGGCCCAAGTTTTCCTTTCATGTTATTAAATATTATTGCTTTAGTAATTGTGATATTTGTTATTGTGAAAATAGTTCGCACTATATTTAATATTAATGAAAAACAAAATAAAATAATTAAACTTTTAAAGGGTGAGTCAAATAAATCAGATTGATAGTCTGTATTCTCTGATTTATGTGCTTAAAGCGGTAGCAAAATAGCTATCGCTTTTATATGTTTGCCCTGCATGGGCGGTGTCTAGGCGGTGAAAGTCCGCTACAGGCTTGGTGGTAGGAACTGTTAGCAGATGGCAAGGGCGTCCATCGCGAGGTGGAGTCTGAAGGAAGCCTAATGTAAACTCTCGGTCTGACGAATAGAAACCACATACAAAGCATACGTGGGGTGGATGAGTGTGCATATCAACACAAAGTCCAATACCACCCGAACCCCACGGTGTAAATGTGGCAGATGTATGAGAGGAAAGGTACCGTTCTTAACAGGGGAGGTCTTACGGGGGT
>NZ_NIQC01000030.1 GCF_002216005.1 Natranaerobius trueperi | reverse complement strand
GAAGACATTAATGAACTACCTGTTTCTTATAACATTGCATGGTATGAACAAAAAGCTGTATTAGTACTTCTTGCATTATTGCACTTAGGTGTAAAGAAAATCTATATTGGTCCAACCTTACCAGCTTTTATATCAGAAAATGTATTAAATGTATTAGTTGATAAGTTTGATATGAGACCAAACTCTACAGTTAATGATGATTTAGAAAAGATTATGTCCGGTGAGTAATATTAGAAAATTATAGATTAAAAAGTACCCTATAGAGTGGACAAAAAAGTCTACCTATTAGGGTACTTTTTTTAATTCAAAAACAAAAATGAAGCCACGCCAAAAAAAGTTTCCTCAACAACTGTTGACATATTTTTCCTATCCATGTAAGACGTAATTACCGGAATACATGTGTAGGAGGGTTTTTTGTGGTTAAAAAAATTAATAAAATATCTGATTCTGAATGGGAAGTCATTGAGATTTTGTGGGACAATTATCCAATTCACTCTAGTGCTATTATAGAACGATTACAGCCTCAAACAGACTGGAAACCAAAAACTGTTCATACCCTGATTAGTAGATTAGTAAAAAAAGGTGTTGTTGGATGAAGAAAAATACCACACGCTATTTGTATTATCCTATGCTGTCAAGAGAGGAGTGTAGGATTACGGAAACGGAAACTTTTTTAGAAAAAGTATATAATGGATCGGTTTCTATGTTAGTGGCAAACTTTATTAAACAGGACAAATTATCACAGGAAGAGATTAATGAACTTAAAAAACTTTTAGATGACGACACAAAGGGTAAGGACAAAGTAGATAACAGTAATAGGAATAAAGGTATTGATGGGACATAATGAGCTAGTAGGAAATTGATATGAGTACAGTAGATATATTTTCTCTGATAATTATACTGTCTGTTATGATAACTATTCCTGATGAATAACGTTAATTAAACTCATCAGTAATGTGATACAGCTATTACTATAGAATATTGTTTATGATAAAATATTTACAAATGTTATGATATCTGGAGGTAGACTTGATGAGTAAAACGACATTTGGTTTAACTTGGTGGGGGAAACAATGGTTAGAAGCTTTAAATGAAATAAGTCGAGACGTTTCTAGATTACCTAGGGGGAGAAGTTATGCTCGTAAGGGAGCTGTTTTAGATATAAAAGTGAATAAGGGGAAAATTATAGGTGAAGTAGAGGGAAGAAGACCAACACCATATGATATAGATATTAGCCTACGATTCTTTACAAAAGAGGAGAATGATATAGTAAATAGGGTTATAAAAGGTAACTTGTCAATAGCTGCTCGTTTGAAGCTAGGAGAATTACCAACTGAACTCTTTGAATCTTTAAATGAACATGGGGTTAAGCTTTTACCTAATACTTGGGATGAATTTGATGCTAATTGTTCTTGCCCTGACTGGGCAAATCCTTGTAAACATTTAACTGCTGTAGTTTATATGTTAGCAGGGGAGATAGATAAGGATCCTTTTTTGTTATTTGAAATTAGAGGAGTAAAAAAAGAAGAATTATTAGAAGCTGCAGGTATAATTGAAGAAAAAATTAATCAAGATGATGAAAATTGTACTTTTATAGATGAAAAGTTAGACAAAGAAGAGTTAGATACTTTTCCTGACTTAAGTGATATTGCTGAAGATAATGTTTCAAAAGAAATTTTGTCCTTTCTTTCTTCTAAGCCATTGTTTTATGCTAGATCTGATTTCAAAAAAGAGTTAAGAAAAACATATCGGATGGTTATGAAAGAAACAGCTTTTTTACAAGTGCCTCTTTATAGAGAAAAAGACCAGATGAAAGAACTGCCAGATAGTTTAAATTTAATTATTCCATCGCTTCCTAAAGAAAATTTACTTTCTGAGAGTTATTTTCTGATTTCTAAAGAAGAAAGTGTTTCAGGATATTTATATGACTTTGCTGATTCAACACCAGAAGGTTATAAAATAAAGGCTAATCTATTATTAGAATATTTATTTGAATTATCATTAGAAGATTTTTTAAGTTCTGAATCTTGCGTTTGGAAGTTTTTCATTCTTTCTAGTGCATTATCACAATCATTAGCACAATCGGGAAGGTTCATACCTTCTTTGAAAAATATACATGAAAATAGTTTTTATATTCTATATGAACCCTTTTTTAGAAATAGTAGTAGTGTAAAAAAAGTCTTGAAAAAGCTTACATATTTAATACCTAACAACTTTGTTGTTTTTGAAGAAACTAAAACACCTTTAGAAAAAGATAAAGCAGTTAGTTTGTTCATCTCCTTATTACTTACAAGATTAGTTCAACGCTTCTCTAAAGATGTCTTAAATAATAAATTAAAAGACACTTTTTTCAAAGGCTATTTATATACTCCGGAAAGGTTTGAAGAGGAAAATACACTTGAAGTGGTTCGTCGGTGGTTAGATGAATTGAATTTAGAGCCTAAAAAGATAACTCCTGTTTTAAAAATTGAAATAGGAGAGAACGACGAATTTTTTCTAAATGTATTAGCAGAAAACAAACATGCATCAGCCCAAGAGTTAGTAAGTCTAAAAGATATATACTTAACATCTAAAGATTACACCCTTTCTTTACCGATAGGGTTAGTTAAGTATGAAATAATAAGCCAGCTTTTACTTTTAAGTCGTCAGATCGAACAAGTAAATAAATTTATGAGAGATAATGAAGCAAGGCCAGTAAAAATAACTTCAAGTGAATTACTCTCATTATTAAATGAAGGTGAAAAGATCTGTAAGCTTCTAAATATAAAAATAATGATTCCAAAAGAATTACAAAAACTGATACGTCCAAAAACTGCCTTAAAAGCTGAAGTTTCTTCTGGTTCAGAAGGAGAGCCATCTTTAACTTTAGATAAATTAACAGAATTTTCTTATCAAGTAGCATTAGGTGACAGTACAATTAGCTTTGAAGAATTTATGGAATTAGTTGATACTAAAAAAGAAATTGTTAGATTTAAGGATAAATATGTATTTCTAGATCCTAATGAAGTAAAAGAATTAATGAAAAAACTTGAATATAACCCAACAGAGCCTACAACACAAGAACTAGTTAAAGCATCTCTCTCAGGTACTTATAATGATGATAGTCTTGTAATAGGAGATAACTTATCTGCTATTTTAAATAAGTTGATGCAAACTACTAAATTAGAAACTACACCAAATTTTGAAGGTTTTTTAAGACATTATCAAAACTTAGGATTTAGCTGGTTATATAAAGTTACAGAATTAGGACTTGGGTGCTGTTTAGCTGATGATATGGGGTTAGGTAAAACTATTCAATTGATTGCTATGGTATCTAAATTAGCTTATGAAAATAAGTTAACTGAACCAGTTTTAATAATATGTCCTACGTCACTATTAGGTAACTGGAAAAAAGAATTTGAAAAGTTTGCTCCATCTTTAAAAGTTGATATATATTATGGTAATAAACGAAGGTTAAGTACTAGGGGAAAAGATGTAATTCTAACTACCTACACCCTTGCAAGAAAAGAAGAAAATAGGTTTAAACGAAAAACATGGAGTGTAATGGCCATAGATGAAGCTCAAAATATAAAAAATCCTGTAAGTCAACAAACTAAAGCAATCAAATCAATACCAGCTAAAAGAAAAATAGCTTTAACTGGTACCCCTGTTGAAAATAGTTTAGCAGAACTGTGGAGTATATTTGACTTTATAAATAAAGGTTATTTAGGGTCGAAAGAAAGTTTTAGAAAAACTTTCGCTACACCTATTGAAAGATATAGAGATGCTAATAAAATAGAAACGTTAAATAAGATAACATCTCCTTTTATTATGAGAAGAGCAAAAACAGATAAAGATATTGTAAAAGAACTTCCAGATAAAATCGAAAAAGACGAGTATTGTTCACTTAAAAAAGAACAAGCTGCCCTTTATCAGCAGCTTCTAAATGATTTGATGGAAAAGATAGCAGAAAGTGATGATATAGAAAGAAAAGGTATGGTATTTAAGCTAATTACATCTCTTAAACAGATTTGTAATCATCCAGTTCAATATACTAAAAGAGATTCAAATATTAGTCCTTTTGTATCTGGTAAGTCACAAAAAACTTTAGAATTAGTTAAAGATATTATATCTAAAAAAGAAAAAGTCTTAATCTTTACTCAATATAAAGAAGCAGGTGACCTCTTAAAAGAAATGTTAGCTAGTGAATTAGAAATCACACCACTATTTTTTCATGGTGGAGTAACAAGAAAACATAGAGAAGAAATGATAGATGACTTTAAGAAATCACTACATGGACACGTTATGATTATATCTTTAAAAGCAGGAGGTACTGGTCTTAATTTAACAGAAGCAGCGTATGTAATTCATTATGATTTATGGTGGAATCCTGCTGTTGAAAACCAAGCTACTGATAGAACTCATAGAATAGGGCAAGCTAAGCAAGTACAAGTATATAGATTAATTACTAAAGGTACCTTTGAAGAAAAAATAAATGATATGTTAAATAGCAAAAAAGAACTCTTTGATCTAGTAGTATCAGGATCTTCAGATGATATGGATATTAGTAAATTATCTGATGAAGAGCTTTATCAGTTAGTTTCATTGCAGTATGATAGTAAATAATTAATCAAAAAGCATTTAAAGCGGTTATAATCCTTTTCTTTTATCTTTCTAGAGAATCTATGAATTCATCTTGAGAATCCCCTTTGCTGTAGCGAGGTTTATATATCTAAAAAATATTTATGGCTAAACTCTCTATCTGAGTTTATCTCACCATACTTTGCTGGTTGTCCTATTAGAAGGAATACGCAGAGAAAATGGTAATGATACTCTAGAAAGTGGTAGCCCAAATAATACAGCTAGGAAAACCATTATCTAGTTTTTAAATTGATTTTTGTGTATATATTTTGGTACACTACTTAATAGTGATTAAGTTTATCTAGGAGTGATAGAAATGTTTACTTTACAATCAGAATTTAGTTTTGATGCAGCACATAACCTAGAAGGTCATGAAGGTAAATGCAAAAATTTACATGGCCATAGGTGGAGGGTTATTGTACAAGTAAGTGAAGAAAAATTAAAAGAAGAAGGCTCAGAGCGTGATATGGTTGTTGATTTTTCTATTTTAAAGAAAGATTTAAAACAGCTATCAGATATGTTTGACCATAAGGTCATTGTTGAAGGGAAAGAATTAAAGGTAGAAGAGGAACAAATAACTTTACCTTTTAGACCTACTGCAGAGAGGTTATCACAGTTTATATATAAAAAACTCCAAGAAAAAGAATATAATGTGAGTCAGGTTACTGTTTATGAAACACCAAATAATGCAGTTATTTATTCAGAATAGGAGGAAGGTCTATGTTTAAGGTTAATGAAACCTTTGTAAGTATTAATGGTGAAGGGCCTCATGCAGGTCAATTAGCTTTTTTTGTTAGGTTTCAGGGTTGTAATTTGAATTGTTCTTACTGTGATACTGACTATGCCAGATCGCTAAATAGTGAGTACATAGAAAAAAGCACTCATGATTTAGTTTCTGAAATTGAACAAAGCGGTGTGAACAGTATTCTTCTGACAGGAGGGGAGCCATTATTACAGGATAAAGATAGCTTGTCTTTTTTAATTACAACTTTATTAGACAAAGGGTATAATGTAGATATTGAAACCAATGGTGCAGTTGATATAAAATGGATTGATAATGATGTGAATATTATTATGGATTACAAGCTTCCATCTAGTAATATGGAAAGTGATATGCTAATTGCTAATATTAAATCCTTACAAAAAAACGATGCAATTAAGTTTGTATGTGGAAATGATAAAGATTTAAATAAGGTACTTGAAATTATTGATAAATATAATCTAAATAAGAAAACGCAAGTATTTCTAAGTCCTGTTTTTGGTATGTTAGAGCCAAGTCAAATAGTTGAGTTTATAAAAGAAAATAATACTAATGATGTTAAAGTACAATTACAACTTCACAAGATAATCTGGGATCCTGATATGAGAGGTGTTTAGAAGTGAATATAGAACGAATTGAAAACTTAGTTTATCAGTTATTACAAGAAATAGGTGAAGACCCGGAAAGGTCAGGATTAAAAGAAACACCTGCAAGAGTAGCTAAAATGTATCAAGAGATTTTTGAAGGGACTAATTATACTAATAAACAAATAGCAGAGATGGCAGATAAGACTTTTGATGAAGATATCTATGATGAAAATTGTAAGGACATGGTGATAGTTGAAGATATACCATGTTTTAGTTGGTGTGAACATCATATGGCACTTATGAACCTACAGATAAGTGTTGCATATTTGCCTGTTGGTAAAGTAGTAGGACTTAGTAAAATAGTAAGGATTGCTGAGATGGTAAGTAAAAGGCTACAACTACAAGAACGAATCGGTTCTGATATAGCTGATATTATGACAATGATAACAGGATCTGAAGATGTTGCAGTTGTAATTAAAGGTATACATTCTTGTATGACTGCAAGAGGTGTTAAAAAGCCAGGTACTGTAACTAAAACTAGTACTTTAAGAGGAAAATTTGAAATAGAAAGTGATCTAAGAAATGAATTAATTAATCTGTTACCGGACTAATTAGTGAAGGAGGAGAACTATGAAAAAAGCATTAGTAGTTTTAAGTGGAGGACAAGACAGTACTACTTGTCTTTTTTGGGCTTTAGAAAATTTTGATGAAATAAAAGCAGTTAGCTTTGATTACGGACAAAGAAATGAAATAGAATTAGAATTTGCAAAACAAATTTGTGAACAACATAATATCTCTCATCAAATAGTTAATATGGACTTATTAAGTGAACTTACAAATAACTCCCTAACTAAACATTATATAGAAATTGAGGAAAAAGAAGGTGGGGTGCCAAATACCTTTGTTGATGGTAGGAATATGTTATTTTTAACATTTGCAGCTATTGTTGCAAAGAATAATGACATAAGACATGTTGTAACAGGTGTATCACAAGAGGACTTTAGTGGATACCCTGATTGTCGAAATGTATTTATTAAATCATTAAATACAACACTAAACTTAGCAATGGACTATGAATTTGAATTAGAAACTCCATTGATCTTCCTAAATAAAGAAGAAACTTGGAAACTAGCTTATGACTTAGGTGTTTTTGATATAATTAAAGAAAATACTGTTACTTGCTATGAAGGTAAACCTGGTGCAGGATGTGGAGAGTGTCCTGCATGTAAACTTCGTAGTGAAGGGCTTAAAAAGTTCCTAGAAAGAAAGGAGAAAAATCATGAGTAATGCTGAAGACTTAACTATATTAGGAAGTAACCAAACTGAATATCCAAGTGATTATACTACTGAAATATTAGAGTGTTTTGATAACAGACACCCAGATAGAGATTACATGGTAACTTTTAATTGCCCAGAGTTTACAACATTATGTCCTAAGACTAATCAACCTGATTTCGCTACAATTTACATCCAATACATTCCTGACAAAAAGTTAGTAGAAAGTAAGTCACTTAAACTGTACTTATTTAGCTTTAGAAATACAGGTGAATTTCATGAAGATAGTGTAAATACTATTTTAAATGATTTAAAAGAGTTAATGGATCCTAAATATATTGAGGTGTGGGGTAAGTTCACTCCAAGAGGTGGTATAAGTATTGATCCTTATGTAAATTACGGTAGACCAGGTACTGAATATGAAGAGATGGCTAAAAAAAGGTTACAAGAACATAACATGTATCCTGAAAAAATAGACAATAGATAACAATGCCCCGCGATTGCGGGGTATGTATTTTATTTCATTGCGATAGTTAAGTTAGATATTTCTTTGCTCTTTTTAACTAAGATATTAGTTAATCGCTCTCTCGCCTTTTGAACAATCCTTTATATAAATTCAAACTTCTGCATTCTCCATTGTCGACTAGTACCATATGCGCAGCTATATTTGTAGCTAAATTAAAAGAAAAGTTCGATTATTATGGAAGCCTTAACTAGTGGAACTTATACACTAAAGAGTTTTATTAATAAAATATTATTAATTAGTGAACAGAAGAGAAAATCAGCAGGTTTAGAGACTACTCCTAACCTACATTTGAAAATATATTCAAAAAGTACATGAAAATGTTCTTTTAAAAAAGAGAAAGATTGACTAATTCTAAAAAGCCCGATATGTATACAATTAATTGTACATATAAGAACTTTGAAGAACATAAAAAGGTAGTATAAACTGAAGGAAAGTTTGCTGATCTAGTTTATTGTATCCAAAAACCCAGAAGAGATCATATCAATATGAAATGACTATAGTTTGTAGTTTACAAAAATTAATTTAAACTTCGTTTTTTTATAATCCAACATGTAACAAATCCAAATATTAGAGTCGGGAATAATAGAAAGAACTCAGTAGCTTCATCTAATACGACATCATTAAAACCATCAAAGATTAGTACTCCATTATTAAGTATATGTAATAATCCACCGAAAAGTAGGCCTTTTAATTTAGCATAGTACATGTTAGTGTTTTTTAGGATTATAAAAAAAATTACACCTAAAGTAGCAGCATAGAAAAAATCAGCTACTAGACTGTTTAATATAGCAAATATATTATCTAATGAATCATGCTGATAATACTTACTAGCTATATGTAGGTAAGTTTTATTAATTATTCCTGTATAATACATTAAAAAAGCTGTTAGTAATTTAACTATATTGCCTATGAATCCAGCTAATGCTCCTGTTAAGATTATATCTCCTTTATGCATTCTAAATCCTCCTAGACTAGTGTTTGAGTTTATTATTAGCGTGTGTTTTGATTTTTAAACACGTGCTCTTTATAAGCTTAATGCCTAAAGACTACTTTAATACTTAAGCTTCATGAAAGGTAGTGATTTTATTTTTACCTTAAACGAAATTGATTATCTATAGGTTTATAATTGTATTGATTTTAAATGTGAAATAAGGTGGTGAATATTATGAAATCTGCAATAGACATAACAAAACTTACAAATTGGGAAGAGCTTTGTAATGAAACCCATCTTTCATCTAATTTAGCTTGGATAAAAGAAGCAATAGAGGCTTCGTGAGTAGCTCCATCTGCTGTAAATAGGCAGCCATGGTGCTTTAATATTACAAATAACAATGAAATCACTTTATATTATGACCAAAGGTCATCCATAATTAATATTTCTAAGCGTTTAGTTTGTGGTATAGCCATGATGCATTTTGAATTAGCGGCTAGGAATTTAGGAGAATATGGGGAATGGCAGCTTTTAGATGATCCTAATGTTGCTAGATATAAGTTGAAAATTTAAAATTTATCATTTTGTATAAGGGATAGGGTAACAGTACTAGAAAAAATACGATGTGAAACTATAATTTGATTAATTACAGCAATATTACTAAAGTATATTTCATGTTGATCATTTAAGACTTCTACTGTTGTATGAATATCAGTATTGTTTTTATATAATATTTCTTGAACAGCTAAACTTGTTAATAACGTTCTACCATCTATTGATGTATCATCAGTATCAACTTCTTTAGAAAAGATAATTAGGGCTTTAGATTTTAAAATATTAGCCTTATGTAAAGTTTCTTTATTAGTCGGTAAACCTTTTATATAGTGAACTTTGTTACTCTGTATAGGTGTTTTATCTAAATTATCAACTAGTACAATATCTTTGTAACCTTCAGCAATTAATTGCTCTATAGTATCTTTAGTTTTTTTAGACCAATTGATTAGTAAAATATGACCACTGCCTAAGTAATCCAAAGCACCTTCCTCCTTAATTTGCCTGTATTGATTTACTCCTTCTACCCACTTTGATATAATTACACCAAAAATACCAATACCAATAAAATAGAGGAAAATAGCATATATTTCACCTGATACAGTATCTGGAAGAAAGTCTCCATATCCTTGTTGTGAAATGGTGCTCATAACATACCAAAATCCTATAAAAGGAGTTTTGTACGTATCAGGTTCTAAAAAATAGAATACGAAAGAGCTTAGCATGATAAATAATATTCCTAAAATTAGTAGATAAATATTTTTTATTTGTAATGTTTTCTTAATAATTTTGCTAACTAAATAAAGAGGAATAGTAATCACCTTTTATAGATAGATTTATTTTTAGTATTAAGAAGGAATTAGATTAAAATACAAAATTTTTAGGTGAAATATGGAGTTTATTATAACAGCAAATGTACAGTTAGGCTTTGAAGAGGGAATGAAAAAGCTTAAAAATTTAGCTAAACAAAAGATAGTAACTCCATGGCATTCATATAGTGTAATATCAAAAGAGGAAATAAATTTATAGAAACATATTACTTAGAGTTGTATGGCCTAGCTGTGAATGAAGGAGCGGATTAAGTGGTTCACCGTGCTATAATAAGGTGAATTACTAAACACAATCAAAAAAAGTTGCCATAAAAGTAAGTGTTATAATTAAACAATAAAGAGATAAAAAAGGGGAGGCCAGCTATAATGGCTGGCAAGGGTGATTTAGAATACTAGTGAATTCTCTGATAGCCTGGTCTTTCCAATGGATCCACTTTGAGTTTATGTAATTAGGTCGATTTACCTTTTTAACTCTTCAATTATTATCTAAATGTTTCATTTAATAGCTTCAGAAAAGTGTCCACCAAAAGATAAAAACTCTTAGAAAATTTGTTAAAATAGGTGAGTAATAAACTTACCTATTAAACTAGTTTTTCACATTTTTTTAAGGCCTCATATGCATCTTTAGCATATTCATCACACCCAAAATCTCGAGCTAGTTTTGGGTTAAGTGAGGCACCACCACCTATTACTTTAATGTTGATTTTTTCCTTATTTAATAGTTTAGTAACTTCTTCGATTTCTTTAATTGTACTTGTCATCATGGCTGATAATCCTAAGATATCAGGCTTAACTTCTTTAACTTGTTTTACTATCTCTTCAGCAGAAACATCTATTCCTATATCGCATATTTCAAACCCACCGCTCTTTAAAATAGTTCCGACAATTTTTTTCCCAATGTCATGAACATCGCCCTTAACAGTAGCTAGCATTATTGTACCTTTTTTTTCTTGTTCTGTTTTTCCTACTAATTCGTTTAAATAATCAAAAGCTGGTTGTACAGTTTCAGCTGATAAAAGTAATTGGGGGAGATAGATTTTTTTATGGTTATATAAATCGCCAATTTCTTGCATTGCTGTTCCTAGTACGGTCTGACTAACTTCTAGGGGATTCATATCGTGAATCTTATCTTTAACTTCTTTTAAGATTTGATCAGAATTTCCCTTTAAAATATCTTTTACTATTTGATTATTAGTATCTACTGGTTTATCTTCCCAAGTAGTTTCTTTTCCAAGTAACGAAAGTGATTTTTCAATTGATTTAATAACAATTTCATCAGAAGTATCCATTATAGCACTATTCAGACCATTATATATTGCAATAGATACAAAAGTTGAGTTTAGATGAGATCTATCAGGTAAACCATGACTTAAGTTTGAAAGACCTAATGTTGTTTTATAACCCCAATTAGTAACAGTTTTTAAGACTTCTAAAGTAGTTTCAGGAGAGTGATTAGCTCCTACAGGTAATACTAATGGATCTATTAAAATCCGGTCATGTTTGATACAATTTTCCTTTAGATATTCTAACCCTTCTTGTAATTCAAAAAGACGTTCTTTAGCTGTTTTTTTAGGGGTACCAGCCATTGCAAGTAAGACTAATACACCACCATAATCAGTCATTAATTTTATCGCTTTATCTAAATCTTTTTTGTTACAAGATGAAGAATTAATAACAGGTCTTCCAGGATAGACTTCTAATGCTTTTTCTAATAGGTGATGGGTTTGTATATCAAAACAGATAGGTTTACAGCCCATTGAGTCAAGACCATTTACAATCTCCACAATATCGTGCTTTTCTACTTGTTCTTCAATCCCTAGATTCACATCTATAACATCGCTTCCTTCATTCATCTGTTCAAAGGCTTCATCGTAAATACGTGAGAAGTTTTTATTATTAAGTTCTTCTTGAAAGTAATCTTTAGATGCAGGATTAATTCTTTCACCAATTTTTATAAAGTTATCAAAATGAGCTGAAGTAGTCCTTGAGGTTACTAGCATAGTGTTTGCATCATTATGTTTTGTATAGGTTATTTTTTTACAATTTAACTTTTCGCTATATACTTTGACATATTCAGGTGTGGTTCCACAACAACCACCAACTATTGTGACCTTGTCAAAATCTGAAATAGCATCTAAATAGAAGGTGAATTCATGTTCATCTTCAGAATAGCTGAGGTCCATATCAGGATCTCCAGCATTAGGTGAAACACTTAAAGGTTTATTAGAAACCTTTGAAGCCCTTTTAACAATGTCTACCATATCTTTAGATTTAATACCACAATTTAAACCAATTATATTTACATCTAGATCATTCATTAATGCTACATAAGCTTCTACAGTAGTGCCTGTGATCGTTTGCCCATCATCTTCAAAACTCATACTAACGATTACAGGAATAGTTTTATCTATTGATCTTACCCCTAAAATAGCTGCTTTTAATTCTTTGATATCGGTCATTGTTTCAATTTTAATTAGATCTGGTTTAGAGTCAATTAGATAAGTTGCTTGTTCTTTATAAACATCTTTAGCTTCTTCAAAAGAAAGTTCTCCCATAGGTTGAATTAGTCTACCAGTTGAAGAAATATCGCCAACAACCAACACTTCTTTTTGTGAATTTTTAGTAGCTTCCCTGGCTAGTTCAACACCCTTTTTATTGATCTCTTTTACTTTATCTTCTAAACCTGCATCTTTTAACTTTATTCTATTTGCTCCAAAAGTATTTGTTAAAATTAAATTAGCACCAGCAGTTGCATAATCATAGTGGACATTTTTAACAAATTCAGGATCAATTATATTTAATAATTCAGCATTTCCTTCAAAACCTCTTCTCTGAATTTCTGTACCATAAGAGCCATCTAAAAACGTTAGTTTTTTTAAATCATTGTTTTTTAGTTTGCTTATTAGACTGTTAATAGTAAATCCCCTCCTTAAATTTAATCCCTTTAAGTGTTAACTGCTGTCTTGATATCAAGATTGTTTATAATCTTTTTGACAGGATGATATTTATTCATAGTATAAAGGTGTATTCCATCTACTCCTCTTTCAATTAGATCATTTACTTGTCTAATACAAAAATCGATAGTCCTTTTTAGAAATTCTTCTTCATCATCTCTATATTTATCAAGGGTTTGGTGTAATTCTTTATGTAATGTAGCACCAGAAAGCTTTAATATTTTGTCTACAAATTTAGGACTCATTAAAGGCATTACACCTGCGCCGATAGGTGCAGTAACACCATGATTTTTGACTGTTTCAACAAACCGTAGGTATTTATCATTATCAAAGAATAATTGAGTTAAGAAAAATTCAACTCCCATTTCTTCTTTCAATTTCATAACCTCAATATCCTTTCCATCATAATTAGATTCTTGATGTCCTTGTGGATAAGCAGCTCCTCCTATGCAAAAACGTGGGAATTCTTTCTTGATAATTTTGATTAGATCAGTAGCATGAAGAAAATCTTTCCATACCATATCTGCCTTAGAAGGTTCTTTAGGCAGGTCACCCCTTAAAGCTAAGATATTAGCGAAACCATCTTGACCCAAATCTTCGAGGTAAGAATTAATTTCTTGACTCGGGTAACCTATGGAAGTAAAGTGGGGAAGAGCTACCACTCCTTTATCTTTTATATATTTAGAAACCTTAAAGCTTCCCTCACTATCAGTCCCCCCAGCACCATACGTAACACTAATAAAATCTGGATTTAATGTAGTAAGTTTATCAACAGTATTTAAAAGGGTGTCAAAATCCTTTCGTGTTTGATTTTTTTTCCTTTTTGGAGGGAAAATTTCAAATGATAATACAGGTCTATTAGTTTTTGAATAAATGTTTGAGATCTTCATAAAATGATCGCCACCTTTCATTAGTTATTTGTATATTGATTCCGATTAAACAGATTGTACTTTTTTCAGGTAATAATATTCCAGTTCTACTATTAACCGTTATATTTGAAAACTCAAGTTGTCTGTCTAACTTTTTATTGATCAAAATATTAATTTTTCCATACCCAGGTGAGAACCGGTTACTTCTTTTATTACTTTCTAAATGATCATTAGTTAATTTATCTATCTGCTTATTAATAGTTTCAACACATTCAGAAAACCAAGAGTCCATTAAATAACTTTTGTAATAGTCTTCTTTTTGTAATGAGCTTTGTATTAACTCATCGGCTGTTTTTCCTAGAGTTGATGAAAAAACTATAAAATTTTCATAAGAATATATATTTGTAATTTCAGTTGGTATTAATTGCTTAGGAATAAGCTTTATATCAACACTTGGATTAATATTTTCTAAGCATTTAAGTTCTATATGGTAGGTTTTTTGTAAATTATCCTTTTGATAAAAGACTTCTTGTTCTACCTGGTAAGTACGTGAATTTGCTTTAAATCTATCTAAAACTTTACTAAACTGTGGAGTGATACCGTTTTTATTAGTGATATAGATCATGTTTAAACTCCTTTCCACTAGGAAAACTAGCTGATGTTAACCCCCGACCTAACTTTAGCCGGGGGTTAGTTTAGATACTTTTAATTAAAATAAGTGGGGTTCCGGCATCTGCTGAACCACTTACTAAATCAGCTAGACTAGCTAAAATATCTTCAATTTTTCGAGGGGTGGTACCTTCAGTTTCTATTTGATCATTTGTACCTTTTTTAGCCTGAGATTCTTTTTCAATTAACTTTAGTATTTCTTCTTCAGACTTTCCTTGTTTATGATATAGGTCAATTAAAAATTTATATTTTACCCCTTCTCGCATAAGATTTCTAAGTCCAGGTGTAGTACCAAAAGCTGGTTGTGGATCAGCTAGCTCATAGATCCCACTACTAGGGTCTTTATATGCTCCATCACCACTGATTATTATTTCAATCTGTTTACCTGTGGTACCATATATCTCTTTTTGTAGATCACAAGCAAACTCATCAGATTTATAAGGTGCTAATTTTAGCTCATTTTCAGAAGACATGTTGCTTCCTAAAAGTCCCCATTCTGACCAAGCTTTGCGATTACTATCATTAAATAGACCCTGTAAAGTACAAGTCTTAACCTTAGGTGATAGTTTTGCTTGATTTTTATCTCGAGTATGAATATCAGCACAAAGTACACCATCTGGATTATATTCGAGAATATTTATTGGTTCATTTGATATAATTAAGGTGGATTTAGCTCCTTCTTTTTCAATAATATCATTGTAATACTGCATATAGTTAATGTTAGTAATAGGGTGTGTATATTCTTTTTCTAAATCTTCAGGTTTAATTATATCTCTACCATTATTACTAATCTTTTCTGATACTTCTGGGGGAATGAGCTGATTTCCTACTTCATCATTAGGATGAGATAGTTGTAATATAATTTCTCCCCTTGGTACGGCTTTTGCTAGTCCTTTTAAAATTAGAGAGAATCGGTTACGACTAAGTATCGGAAACAATATTCCAAGCTTACTGTCTGGTTTAAGATTAAGTTTTGCTCTAATCTCTTTTGCAACCTCGTCTGTAGTGATGTAATTTTCTTGTGCACGAGCTACTATAGATTCAGTGACACATAACGCATCACCTGTATCTAAAAGCCCATCTTTATTAATTCTTTTAGTTTCTTTTAAGATCATACTTTTTAGATCACATCCAGGTAAAACTACTCCCGTTTTGATTCCGAAAGCACACGGCCCAACATATTCAGGTATTTTCAAATCACATTCCTCCTTAAGAAATTAAGTATCAAAAGTAGTTGATTATTTTCATCTGTTTTAGTTAACTGTCCTTTCTTACAAGTTCTTTACCATCTACCAATACAGTATCAACATTATCTGCTCTTGAAGAACAGAATATATGGGCGATAGAATTATGATTTGCTGTTTTAATATTAATCATTTTCTCATTTCCTCATTTTCAATTAAGATATCTCCATTTAAATATTTGTTGCTAATAGCACGGGGATGTTCTTTCATTTGAGCAATGTATAGTTTTTTAATGAGAGTTTTTATCATTAACATCATCTTTTCTATAATAGTTTAAAAAAACTGTTAATATGCATGTTTAGTTAACTTGCTATACTAACTTTAGTTATTCTAAGAGATCCTTTACTTGTTCTCTTCTGAATCAATACGAATAATTCTATTAGACATATTACCTTGTTGTTTTAGTGAAGTTTAGATACGAGGTCCTGATAAGTGTCATAAAGTGGTTTCCAGTACTTTTATTCACTGGTTTTAGTTCAACGGTTTTACCAAATAGGAAGTTTTCATATTCTTTTTTACTTATATGGATGTAAATTTAAGATAAAATGAATTTGATTATACATTGTATAGCGACTTCATGCTGATAAACTAGATTCCGTTGGTGTAATAGGTGTTGGTCGTACTTTTGCTTTTTCGGGTAAAATTGGTGCAAAATAAGAATAATAAAGATATTAATTTAGGGAAGAATTTTTCGAGATTATGATGGTATTTCCCTGGAAATCATTCAACTAAGAAGTAGTTTATAGTTGAACTCTATAGTTCTTTTGTCTAATATTTATAGAAACTATTTGTAATTACTATATTATATATTAAAATTAGAATATAGAAGCATATTAAGGACTAAGGAGGAGTTTTTATGTCGCAAAATTATATATTACTAATAACATCTGATACTTTAGGTGAAGGAGATAAAGAATTAGGTGTAAAGCTTATGAGTAGTTATTTACATAGTTTAAATGAAACAGAAATTTTACCAACACATATCTTATTTATGAATTCTGGGGTTAAATTAGTTACAAATGAATCGGACTCATTAGAGGAATTAAATATTCTAGAAGAGAAAGGTGTTAAATTGTTAGCTTGTGGCACTTGCCTTAGCTATTATTCTTTAGAAGAAAAAAAAGCTGTAGGTGAGGTTGGAAACATGCATTTAAGTGCAGAACTAATGGTGAAAGCAGATAAAGTTGTAACTTTAAGTTAAGGGCTCATTTGATGGGCCCTCTTTTGTTTATCGAATATAAAGCGAATATAAAGAGTGAATTTCGGAAAAATGAAAGAATTATTTTATTTTAATTTGTTAACTTTCGTTTCACTATAACCTAGGTGATTTAAGTGTGGAGTTAACTTATCATCGATATTATCATCATCAAAGGGTATAGACCTGTGGTATTTCCTTTCACTTCGTTTCTTTCATACTGATATATCTTCTTGCTTGGTTTTTTGTTGACCACTAACTAATTGTTAGAACTCCTCGTTTTGACACTCCCACACGTATGAATGCGTGGGATTTTCGGGTAGCTATGCGTCCTCAATTCATTTCTGCTTTAGACAGCTCCCAAGCTAAGGGTATGCCAGTACCCTTCCTATACCAGTGCATATAGCAGTATAGGCTGATCGACTTTTGCTTACGCTACTCCATCTATCACAGGTGCATGGATGATGTTCATTCCTGCTACCCGATCTCGGTGGGTTTTAAAACCACATGAGCATTGATAGTTTCTGTCTTTTACATGGTTGCGATTTCTACATATAGGACAAGTTTGACTCGTATATTTTGGATCTACATATTCTACTGCTATACCTCTTAGTTTTGCTTTGTACTCAATAAATAATGCTAACCGATAGAATGACCATGTATGTAGGTTCTTTTCGTTTTTACGGCTTGTTCTTGCCGTGTTTCGGATATTTGAAAAATCAACCACTTTACGGCTAATTTTATGATCTTGGTCTTTCATCCATCTTTGTTCTTTGTCATTTAAGGTTTTGCTGGCATTTAACTTCTTGGCTTGACCTAGTTCAGAACGTTTTGACTTATATTTTCTGCGAATATACTTGTTTGGTCTTCCGTTTCCAATGAATTTTGTTTTTCCGGTACTTGTTACCGAAACAGCTGGAGCCTTCAATCCTAGATCTACTCCCATTACTGTATCAGTTTCTTTAGGTTTGGGTTCTGGTACTGTTATATTCTTGTTTCATACGATTTAATTGCATATGTTTCTACTTTATACTACAACTGTATTTTATTAAAAAATAGGCTTTCATCCCACGATTGAAAGCGTGGGATGAAAACCCTAATACTGTAATCAAAATTTCTTTCAAGGGTGATCATTTTCTTATTGATAATCAAAGATGGTCAAAACCTTCGCATATTATGCTAAAGTAGGTCAAAAACTTGTCAAAAATGTTATTTAGCAGGATATTAGTAGATTATTATATAATATATATACAAATACTAATTTTAAAAATGGGGTGAATTTATGGATAGTAAGATACGATCATATATCAATATAGGTTCTTTAATTGTGGTACTTGTAATTAACTACCTTTCAAATACAATACCATTTAATAATCTAACACAAGAAGATATTTCTGATTTATTTCCTGTACTTATTACGCCAGAAGGGTATGTATTTTCTATCTGGGGTTTGATTTATTTGTTATTAATCGGTTTTGTGATCTATCAAGCTTTACCGAAGTATCGAGAACAACCTTTTGTTAGAGCAGTTGGAATTTTATTTGCTCTTACTAGTCTTTTTAATGTAATATGGCTCATTGTATGGCACCATTTACAGATTTTATTATCATTAATAATTCTTGTCTTTTTATTAATCACATTAATCTTGATCTATCAAAAGATATCAAAAACAGAAAGTAAAGCTACAATTTTAGATAAGGTTTTTGTAAAGCTACCATTTAGCCTATATTTAGGATGGATTACAGTTGCAATATTAGCTAATTTCAACATACTTTTAAATGATATTGAAATTCTTGGTACTAGTGGTTTTGGTGCTATATTATTTACAATATTAATGATTGTATTAGGCGGTGTGGTAGCACTTTACGTATTTTATTTAAAACAGGATTATGCTTTTGCTTTAGTATATGTTTGGGCATATATAGGTATAGGAGTAAGACATGGGAGTGATCAATTAGCTATTACGTTAACTGCATGGATGGCTTCAGTAGCGATAATTTTTTATTTAGGCTGGATAAAAGCACGACTAGCAAATACTAAAGATATTTAATTATTCATATAATTTGTAGTGGTGTAGTAATATTAATTTATGTATAATAATGAAGGAGTAAATTTGCGGAGGTGGAAAATTTGAATCTTAGAGAATATATTAGAGACGTTCCAGACTTTCCTAAACAAGGGGTAGTTTTTAAAGATATTACGACTGCTTTAAAAGATCCTGAAGCACTAGCTGAAATTATTATTAATTTATCAGGTCATTTTGAAAGTAAATTACCAGATATAGTTGTAGGGATTGAATCACGTGGTTTTATATTAGGTCCGGCTATAGCAAAAGAGCTTGGTGCTGGATTTGTACCAGCTAGAAAAGAAGGGAAATTACCCGAAAAAACTGAATCAAAAGATTATGACACTGAATATTCTAGAGATACTTTAGAAATTCATCAAGATGCTATTAATGACGGAGAAAGAGTATTGATTGTTGATGATCTATTGGCCACTGGTGGTACTGCAGAAGCTACTGCAAGCATTGTTGAAGCTTTAGGTGGTAAAGTAGTTGGATTTGGATTTATGATTGAATTATCATTTTTGAATGGACGTGAAAAAATAGCTAACTATGACGTGAAAGTATTAGAAACTTATTAAAAAGACATTGATAAAACATAAATATTGTGATACTATAAAATCAAACTGACTGGTCAGTCACCAAGCCACAGAGTACATAAACTGTGGCTGTTTTTTTGAACAAAAATGACTGTCTGGTCAGTCACAGAAATTATTCTGGGGAGGTAATAGATATGAAATTAATGCCGTTACGTATGCAGTAAACGTTGTCATTGATTCTAGTACTATATATGGTTATGAACTCTTTGAGAAGTAAGAATGCAACTTGACCAGTTAGAGTTGGAATGGTAGCAAAAGAACAAGTAATAGTCTAAATAATACTTAGGTAAATATTAAAGAATTAGGAGAAGGTCTCAAAGATTTAGATCGATTTATATGATTAAACTATGGTTTTTATTTGAAATGCCAGACTGAGTTACGTGAGACTGAGCTTATGTATGATCATACTAAAAATAAAATCGATCAATTGTACTTACAAGATAGGCTGCTAGATAAAGGACTTTTAACAGAAGATATTTTAGTAGAATGGATCTAGAGGATGATTTATTAGAAAGAAATGAATATACATAACGAGATGATGATGAATTTAATGATGAAACTTTATTTTAACTGTGATATTAATTACTAGGGTCACAGACGGGAGGGGATAATAATGACAAAAGAAAAGAAGAAAACAAAAATTTTATTTACAAAGCATTATAAAAAGTTAATTACCCTATTAATAATAGCTATATTAGCTTTTACCTATGTTTATTTAGATATGTTTAAAGAGGAAGAAGTAATTATAGAAGATGATCTTTCTCTAGTAGCAAAAAGTACCCCTAAAGTACAAGATATGTCAGCAAGAACTACGATTTTAGGTGAAGTCGATCCTACAGATCAACGGGTTGTTGTACCTGAACTTTCAGGTGAAGTAGAAACAATTTATGTAGAAGAAGGTGATTATGTTAATGAAGGTGATCTTTTAATGCAGCTAGATGCAGGAGATTACCATTTACAATTAGAAGAGGCGATAGCTTCATATGATGGTGCTAAAGCACAGTTAGAAGATGCTAAAAAAGGTGCAAGAAGTGCTGAAAAAATAGAAGCAAAAACCAGTGTAGAGCGTGCTCGTGAAGCTAAAGAACAGATGGAACGTGAACTTGAACGAGTAGAGAACCTACATGAACAGGGGTATGCTTCAGGGCAAGAACTAGAGCAGGTTGAACTACAATATATTAATGCAAAGGAACAACTAGAAGCAGCTAAAGCTTATAAAGATACTGTAGAAAAAGGAGCAAGAGACGAAGAATTAGATGCTTTGAGATCTCAAGTTAGACGAGCTGAAACTGGAGTTGACTTAGCACGACGTATGTTAGATAGAACCCAAATAACAGCTCCAGCTGATGGAGAAATTGCTATGGTTGGAGCTGAAGAAGGTGAACTAGTTGGAACTTCTGAGCCTGCTTTTGTTATGTTAGATACTACTAGCTTTCAAGTTGTAGGAGCACTTCCTGAAGTTTATGTAAATTACGTATTTGAAGGTGATGAAGCAAAGGTTGAAATACCTTCTGCTAATGAGATATCTTTTACCGGAATTATTAATCATGTAGGTCAACTTCCTCCTGAAGATGGATCGGGGTATCCTGTTGAAATTGATTTAGAACCAGAAATAGAAGAAAAAGTTAGAGCTGGTATGTACAGCCAAATAGACTTAACAATCGATAAATCTGAAAATGCTTTATCAGTTCCTAGAGAATCAGTTATAGAGCATAATGATACAAAAGGTGTATATATAGTAGAAGATAATCAAATAAAGTTTGTTGATATTACTACTGGTCTTTCTGAAGATGGTTATATTGAAATTACTTCAGGAGTTTCTAAGGATGATTATGTAGTATTTGAAGGGATGGATAATGTTTATCCGGGTGATGAAGTGGAGACAGTTGAAATGGGGGATAGATCATGAATGTAGCTAAGTTTGGGATTAAAAGACCTATAACTATTCTCATGATAATTACTGCAGTATTGTTAATCGGTTTTATATCAGTGTCAGAGACGCCAATAGATCTATATCCTGATATTGACCTTCCAGCTCTTATGATTAGAACAGAATACGAAGGGGCTGGGCCCGAAAAAGTGGAGAATATGGTAACAAATCATTTGGAAGAAGCTCTTGCGACCGTAGAAGGTATTGATACAATAATGTCTACTTCACGCCCTGGTGAAAGTGAAATTATAGCAAGATTTGACTGGGGAACAGACATGGACTTTGCTTCACTTGAAGCAAGAGAAATGGTTGATATGGTTATGGAACAATTACCAGATGATGTAGGAAACCCAGTTGTTATGCAGCTTGATCCTGATATGCTACCTGTTGTACAGGCTGGAATATATGGTGATCTAAATGATCAAGAAATGACTGAGATGGCTGAAGATATGATACAAAGCCAGATAGAGGGTATAGAAGGAGTTGCGCTTGTAGACGTTAGTGGTGGTGTTGAAAGGGAAATACAAATAAAAGTTGATCCATATAAATTATCATCTTATGGAATTTCGATTGAAGACCTTGGTGAGTTGATATATGCTTCAAATGTTGATATGTCTGGTGGAGATGTACTAGACGGGGGAAGAGAGTATTTAATTGAAGTTGAAGGTGAGCTTGACTCAGTAGAGGAATTAGAAGATCTAATAATTGGTGAAGACGGGAAAACTCCTGTAAGGCTAGGTGAAGTAGCGGAAGTTAACGATGTATTAGAACAACAAGAACCAATTACAAGACTAAATGAAGAATCTACTGTTTCTCTAGGTGTAAGAAAAGAAAGTGAAGCTAATACAGTACAAGTGGCTAATGAAGTAAAAGAAGAGTTTGATCAGTTAGAAGAAGAACTACCAGGTAATATTAAATTCGATATAGCTATGGACCAAAGTGAATTTATTGAAAGAAGTATCAGTAACTTGATTAATATGGGTCTTTCAGGTGCTGTGATCGCCATGTTCATGTTATGGTTGTTTTTAGGTAATCTACGCTCAACTATAATAATTGGAATAGCTATTCCAGTGTCTATAATTGGTACATTTAATCTCTTGTATTTTCGAGATTATACATTAAACTTTATTACTCTTGGTGGGCTTGCCTTAGGTATTGGAATGATGGTAGATAGTGCAATAGTTGTCCTAGAAAATATCTTTAGAAAAAGAGAAGAGGGGTATACCCCTGTAGATTCTGCGGTTTTAGGTAGTAAAGAAGTTACAGGAGCTATAATAGCTGCAACGATAACAAGTGTTAGTGCATTTTTACCAATAGTCTTTGTAGAAGGGATATCTTCAATTTTATTCGCCCCTTTAGCCTGGACAGTAACCTTTGCTTTAGTAGCTTCATTAATTGTGGCAGCAGGTGTTATTCCTTTAATGACAGTTAAGTTTATTGGACCAGATGTAGATGTAACAGAAAGAACTAGTAAGATTCCTAAAAAATTCGATGTTTTCATTGAGTTTATAACTTCACAATATGAAAAAATAATTAAATGGGGGCTTTCAAATCGTAAAATTATTGGGATGATATTTATAGCTGTGTTACTATCTACAGTTTTTATTGTACCTTTAGTGGGTTTTGAATTCTTACCGCCTATGGATACTGGTGAAATAACGGTTAATATAGAGACGCCGGTAGGTTCTCCTACTTCATATACAGATGAAGTGGTGAGAGATTTTGAAGAGATGTTAACTGATATACCAGAAGTTGAAACTGTTTTTTCTAATATCGGAGATGGTGGAGTATTAGCAGATTCCGGATCTAATATTGGAAGAATAGATGTACTTTTAGAAGATGAAGGTGATAGGGAACGAGAAGTTTTTGATGTGGCTGAAGAAATTAGAAAAGGCCACCCACAAGTACCTGGTGTAAGTGTTACAGTTGTAGAACAAGATCTGTCTGGTGGAGCAGTGGGGCTTGATGATGATATTCAAATATCTATTCGAGGAGACGATACCAAAGTTTTAGAAGATCTGACATCAGAACTTGCTGATATTGTTGATGAAGTACCTGGTACAAGAGAAGTATCTACAAGTTTTGATGATCTAGCACCACAATTAAGTGCTAAAATGAATAGAGACCAGGCCTTTACGTATGGTCTTACACCTTATCATGTGGGTTCATTTCTTAATATTGCTTTAGACGGACAGTTAGTCTCTTTATATGAAGAAGATGGGGAAGAGTATGATATACAACTTATGATGGAACATCCCCGTGGCTGGGATTTAACTACTCTAGAATCATTGTTAATTCAAACACCAAAAGAAGAGTTAGTACCATTACATGAAATAACGGATTTAGAAATAGGTGAAGCACCAAGAGATATAAAAAGAGAAAATCAAGTAAGGGCAGGGACCATATCAGGACAAGTAGCAGATAGGGACTTAGGAAGTGTTATGAATGATATTCAAGATGAACTAGAAGACAAAGATCTACCATCAGGTTATTTTATAGAGTATCGGGGTATCTATAGAGATATGATGGAAGCTTTTGATGAGTTAACTATGGCCCTTGTTTTAGCTGTGGTCTTAGTATATATGGTGATGGCTGCACAATTTGAGTCACTGTTGTATCCTTTTATTATTATGTTTACCTTACCACAAACAATGATAGGTGTTGTGTTAGCGCTGTTGATAAGTGGCCGTACTTTTAGTATTGTTGCGTTTATTGGTGTAATTATGCTTGCAGGAATTGTAGTTAATAATGGAATAGTCATGGTAGATTATATAAATTTATTATATCGAGAACGTAACTATTCTCGTTATGATGCTGTACTAGAAGCGGGTAAGAAAAGATTACGTCCAATCTTAATGACTACTTCAACTACCATTCTAGGGATGCTACCCCTTGCCTTAGGTATTGGTGAAGGAGCTGAAACTAGTGCTCCAATGGCAACTGTAACTGTTGGAGGATTAGCAGTTTCTACTTTATTAACCTTGATAGTGATCCCTGTGATCTATACAATATTAGATGACTTTGGTAATTGGTTTGGAAGTAAGTTTAGTAATAAAACAGAAACAGTTAGTGAACAAAGTGGGTAAAGGAGTGCTGTTACATGAAAAAACAACAGATAATTGAGGCTGCCACTAAAGTATTTGGAATCAAAGGTTATCAAGATACTAAAATTGAAGAAGTGGCGAAGGAAGCAGAAGTAGCTAAAGGATCAGTTTATCTTTATTTTAAAAGTAAGGAAGATTTATTTGTAGAAATGATAAAAGATGGAGTTACAAAATATAAGGATTTAAAGGTTTCTGTTTTAGATAAAGATCTACCTTTGATTGATAAATTAAGATTATTACTAAAAGAAGAAACTAAGTTTTTGTGGGCCAACCAAGAAATTGCTAGGTTTTTGGTTAGCTCAGATGTAGTGACACAAAAAACACTCTTTGATTGGTTATTACAAGTCAGAGAAATCTTTGTAGATAAATTTAAAGCAGAGTTTCAAAAAGGTATAGAACGAGGTGAAGTTGAGCCTGGTGATCCAACCTTATATACTCGAATCTTTAGAGGTGTAGAACATCAAGTGATCTGTTATTATATCTTAATAGATGGTAAAAAGCCAGATGATGAGCTAATTGAAAACTCTTTATATGTACTAACAAAAGGATTTTTTTAAAGATAAGTCATAATCCTGAAAGTAGCAGTTCTAAACTGCTACTTTTCTTATGTCTTTTGTCGGGACATAACTTATTTTTAAAATTATTTACTTGTTTGGATCAAGTATATATGGTACATTGACAGTTAAAATAAATTAATGTAAAATACTTATACCCTGGCGGGGTAAACAAAAAATGAGAGGTGGGTTAATTATGGTAGGTGATTCTGTATCTATTTCAGTCGCTTTTTTGGCTGGATTTTTGTTTTTCTTTAGTCCTTGTGTTTGGCCCTTATACCCTGCCTATATTTCGTATATTACTGGAACTTCTTTTAGTGAAATGAAACAAGATCGTCCACAAAGTGGTTTATTAATTAATGCACTAGGTTTTGTTTTAGGGTTTACAATTATATTTGTGTTGTTAGGGGCAACAGCTACTACTATTGGACAATTATTGAATAGACCTGCTACCCAGGACATTATTCGTGTAGTTGCTGGAGGCTTAGTTATATTTTTCGGTTTGCAGTTAGGTGGATTTTTGAAACTTCCAATGTTAAATAGGACATATAAAATGAATTTTATTCCTAAAAAACCTGGATTTTTTTCATCTACACTTTTTGGATCCACTTTTGCGTTTGCATGGACACCATGTGCTACAGCAATATTAGGCAGCATTTTAATGTTAGCTGGTAGTTCTAAAACTGTTTATCAGGGAATGGGATTATTAGGAACTTTTTCATTAGGTTTTTCAATACCTTTTTTACTTTTAGCTTTTTTCTTAAAACAACTTTACCCTAAACTAAATAGATGTAATAAATACTTACCTAAAATAAATTTCGTAAGTGGTGGTATTTTAATTTTAGTTGGTTTACTTATATTATTTGATAAATTTGCTGATATAAGTTTGTGGTTGTTTAATCTTGTGAATTAAAGGAGGTTCATAATGCTTTCAAAGAAAATTTTCACTTTATTTGTAATGTTACTTACTAGTTTATTAGTAACAGGCTGTAATCCTGTAGAACTATTAGAAGAAAATGATAATAGTCAAGAAAAAATAGAGATTAATGAAATTGAAAGTGAAGATATAGATGAAAAACCTCAAGAAAATTTTATAAAAAATGAAGACCCAGATGTAGAGATAACTAACCATGATGTAAAAGAATTATCAGGGAAAAAGATCTCGTTTCCGGAAGATATTGAAGGAAATGCTATAGTTAAGTTTTGGCAAAGAAGTTGTCCAATCTGTTTAGAAGAAATGGATGATATACAAGAGTTATTTCAAAGGTTAGATAATGAACCAAATAAGAATATATATACTGTTAATGTGCAAGAAGATCCTGATGAAATTAAGTCGTTTATGGAACAAGAAGGGTATGACTTTCCGGTACTATTTGATGTTGACGCTAAAATGGCTCAAGATTATTTTGTAACTGCTTTTCCTATGACTTTTGTAGTAGATAATGAAAAAAATGTTCATATGAGTGTTATCGGTCCACAAGATAAATCTCAGATGCTTAATTTATTAGAAGATGTTGAATAGTAAAACCGTGGCAAACGCCACGGTTTTACTGTTTTTTATGAAGGTTGTTTTTCTCTACTTTTAAATATTTCTTCATAACAATAATGGATAATATCTCCTCGTTTGACGATCCCTATAAAATACTGTTGATCATCAACTACTGGAACAAAATTTTGTTCCCCAGCTAGTAAAACTAGCTCTTCTATTGAAACATTTATTGAAACTGTATAGTTCTTCATATTCTTAGGAACCTCTGATAGGTTAATGTTATTTGTGTCTTGAAAACTAAGGTTATCATTTTTAATTTTCCAGAGTAAATCACCTTCTGTAATTGTTGATACATATCGACCGTTATTATCAAGAATAGGTATTGCTGTATAACGGTGATATTCCATTCTTTCTAATGCCTGGCGCATAGTTGAGTTCTCATGCTCATAAATAACTTCACTTTTAGGAACAAGAAAAAACGCAACTATCGGCTGATCAGGCTTTGTCATTACTTATCACCTACTTTTAAATTTTTACGTTCATTCATCGACCATTAATATTATACTACAAAAATGGAAATTATGTAATCTGATCAATTACAATATATTATTGTGAGCTTTTATGACTAAAATATCACTTGTAAATTCAGGAAAATACTAGATGATGCTCTTTCTATGGCCCATATTTATGTATGGTGGTGTAATTGTGAAAATCGTATAGTAGTATCTTGAAATACATATGTAAATGCTCTAAAAGAAACTATATCGTATGAGAGACCTTTACTAACAACTTGACATTAAAGTTCTGTATGATAAAATTTACCACCAAAATAACATGGAAAAATAGGCGGCGTTATTTAATTCATGAGTCAACTTACAAAAGAAGACCTGAAAAAGAAAATTCAAGATTTAAACATTGAATTTATTAGGCTACAATTTACAGATGTTTTTGGGGCGATGAAAAGTGTATCAGTAACTAGTGATGAGCTAGATTCTGCGATGGCAGGAGAGCTTATGTTTGATGGTTCATCCATTGATGGTTTTGCAAGAGTTGAAGAATCTGATCAAGTTTTAATACCAGATACTTCTACTTTTAATGTTATGCCATGGAGACCATCGGATAAAGGAGTAGCTAGTCTTGTATGCGATGTTTATAATCCTGATGGTACGCCTTTTGAAGGATGTCCGAGAAATATTCTAAAAAGTGCTTTAAAAGAATGTCAAGATATGGGTTATAGATTTAATGTTGGTCCAGAAGGTGAATTCTTCTTATTTCATACTGATGAAAAAGGACGACCGGTTTTTGATATTCATGATACAGCTGGGTATTTTGACTTAGCTCCTTATGATATGGGGGAAGATGCTAGAAGAAACATAATTCTCACTATGAAAAAAATGGGCTTTAAGATTGAAGCTTCACATCATGAAGTTGCCCCTGGTCAACATGAGATAGATTTTAAGTATGATGAAGCTTTAAGAACTGCAGATAATTGGATGACTTTTAAAGATATTGTTAAGAATGTAGCTAATAATTTTGGATTATATGCAACATTTTTACCTAAACCATTTTCTAGTGAAAATGGAAATGCAATGCACTGTAATCAATCACTATATACAAATGGAAGTAATGCATTTTATGATCCTAATAATAAAGAAAACAAATTAAGTGATATAGCCTATTATTATATTGGTGGACTTTTAAATCATGCTAAAGGGATGACATTAATTTCTAATCCAATTATTAATAGTTATAAAAGGCTGTTGCCTGGATATGAAGCACCTACAACAGTTGCTTGGTCAACTAAAAATCGTACAACTTTAGTTCGAGTACCAGCTTCAAGAGGTAAAAGTACTAGAGTTGAATTAAGAAATCCAGATCCGATTGCAAATCCTTATTTAGTTTTTGCTGTAATGTTAAAAGCTGGGTTAGAAGGTGTTAAAAATAAAATAAAACCACCTTCTGAAATAGAAAAGAATATTTTTGATATGTCTAGTAAAGAGCGTAATAAACTTCATGTAGATAAATTACCAAGAGATCTCTATGAAGCGATAGAAGAGATGGAAAAAGATAGCTTAGTAAAAGAGGCCTTAGGTGAGCATGTCTTTAATTTATTTATAAAAGCTAAACGAAAAGAATGGAATGATTATGCGAGACATGTACATAAATGGGAGATCGACAATTATTTAGCTAAATATTAATTATTTAAAGATACTGCAATTTTTGCAGTATCTTTTTTTAAAGTTGTAATTCTTTAAAGTGTTATGTAACAAAAATAGGTAAATGGAGGTATATGGAATTGTTTATAGAATAAATGTATTATAGAATCTTAAGATTTGAGATATGGGGTGTTTTGGTGCAATTTAATCTAGTGAATAAGCTGATGTATTTAATCTTGATCTTTACGTTTATGAACTTTGAGATTAATCATGTACTAGCTACTAATGGTGAAGTGAATGAGGATGTTAGTGGACTACCCATGTATATAATTTTAGGGGCTTTTTTAGTTTTTACAATACTAGGGAGATATTTGTTTTTAAAAAATAAAAAAGATAACCAGGGAAAAATCAAATCTCTTTGAATTTTAAAGTCTAAGGTAAAAGATGAAACACTCCTCAAGTTAATAATTTAAGCAGCAATCCAACGGATTGATCTGATCTTTTCATAGAATGCAGATCTACAAGCAATTAAAGCAACAATATTTTGAGCAATAGCAGATAACGCAAATTAAGAAAAAACACTATGAAAATTTCTAACGTTTAGTTGCCTTAGATTAAGTGGTAATTTAAGTCTAGAGATAATGTTCTGACACTACCCTTTTCTTGTACACCCTTTTCCAAAGTTTAGAACTCTTGGAATAGGAGTATGAAAACGATAATTGTCTTTAGGATAGGTGTAAATTACCCGTCCATACTTTGACTCAGTACATGGACTAGAACATTTACTATAACGTTTAGTCCCTTGCTTTCTATTTAAAGGGCAAACCCATTTGATTCTTTTGCGTGAATTACAATAACCATCATATTTGAAAGTAAGGCTACTATCTTTAGGGCAAACAGGAATACCATTTTCATTAAAATTTTCACCTAGTTTTTTAGAATTTCTACGATTTTTACTAAATTACTGGCTTTAAAGAACATTCTTCTATCAAGAAGCGATAATTTTCAGTACTATCAAAGCCGGCATCAGCTGTAAAAATATTGTTCTTTGAATATCATGACGTTTCTTAAAGCTATTCATTATAGGTTTTAAAGTAGTAGAATCTTTTTGACCCTCAAAAAGTTCAATATCTCTAATAACACCAAACCCACCTGTCAATACAGCACCAGTAAAAGCGTAAGCAAAATGACCATTGGTGTAAGAAAGTTTAGCCTTGGGCTCAACTTTAGAACGTTTAGGCATTTTACTAATATTTTTGGCAATTAATTCATGTTCAGGTCTTTTAGTAGTTCCCTTCTCGACCTTTCTTTTAAGAGAAAAGAAATATTTAGGATTGTTCTCTTTAACAGGGGTCTCGGTATGGAAACAAGCTTTTGAATTATTAAAGCAGAAAGCATAGATTCAATAGAGTAAGGCGGTCGTCCTGTTTGATTGTAATAACGATCTCTTACATGCTGAGGAATAATTTCAGCAAAATCTATGTAATCAGAAAGTTTCTTGAGTTTCGAATGAGAATCTAACTTTTGAAACTCATCAGAGTAATCAAAGAAAGAAATTTGATCTTTCACAGGATCACCTCCCAAGAAATATTCCTAATGAATATTTCAATATGAAGTGGAGGGGTTCCTGTTGAAATACCCTGTAAAATCCTCTTATGGCAGACTTTTTGAGTTTTGCAGGGAGCTAAAATAATATTTTAACTAGGGAGGGATACTTATATGTCACATATTTTAGGATCCAAATTAACAGAAGAACACAAGAAATTATTTAATGAAAAAGAGGTTACAGCCGTTGTAGCAACTGTATCAGAAAATGGATATCCAAACGCTGCACCTATGGCACTATTTTATGCACCAGATAGTAAAATACTTAGGATGAGTATCGGATCAATGCATGAAACTTATAAAAATATCAAACAAAATGGCAAAGTAGTCGTAAGTGTTATGGAAGATGATGATATTGCCTTTAGTGTAAAGGGTGAGTGTGATATTATCAAAGAAAAGTCTGATGTCAATGATGGTATGGCAGTAATAGAAATGAAAGTCGATGAAGTTAAAAAAGATACTAGTCCGGTTGCGAGAATTACTGGAGGAGTTGAAATTGAGCCTAGAAATGAAAAAAGTGTTAATTTCTTAAAAGGATTAGCTGAAGAATTACGAGGTTAAGAAAAAAAGCTGGCATAATGCCAGCTTTTTTTACTATTAACCAAAAGTTAACAATATAAAAAAAGATTAAAATTTGGTAGAATAAATTAGAAACACTAGCTAAATTGGAGGGGAGATATTAGTGAAAACAATAAAAAAGTCTTTTTTATTACTTTTTGTATCTTTGTTAGCTATCATGATAATTGGTTGTCAACCAAGTCAAAATGTAGAACTTACAGAAGAAGAATTAGATGATAAGCTTGAAGATAAATATCAAAAAGGAATAGAAGAAGGAGAAAAAATTGGATATAAAACAGGGTATGAAGACGCTTTGGAAAAAACATTAGGTGGATGGTTTAATGATCATTTTGAAACTGGATATTACATAGTAAAAATAAAAGCAGATGATCATACAAAAAGATATAAACAGCTACGAGATGATAATGAAATGGATATTGAAAACACTTGGTTTATACACAGTAGAACTGAAATGATTTCTAATACGAAGTACGAAGTAGATGAAGACGGAACAGTTTGGGGACATGAATAGAGAACTTATAGGGTTCTCTATTTTTATATTATTGTAAAACTGATAGCTAATAATATAAGTAGATAAGCAGCAATTAAATCTGCCCGTTTTAAAATTGGTTGTAATACATAACCGAAATTTGAACCTACAATTATGAATAGAAAACTTGTTAAGAACGCTAGAAAGCTAGTTATAATTAGAGGCATTTGCATCATACCGGCAGAAATATCTAACAAAAAATGAATCAATAGCAAGAGTAACACCTAATAAAATACCTGTTGAAATAGTTAACTCTTTAGTATGGTTTTGTGTGTTTTTATCTTCATTAAAAATGAAAAATAATCCTAAAAAAAATAACACTAAAGCTCCAATGTACTCATATAATTTTATAGGTGTAATATAAACAAATTGCTCACCTAGAAAGATACCTAGTCCCATAGAAAGCCCTGAAATAATCATTACAAGTATCGAAATGGGTCATACAGTAAAAGAAGATCCAATCCAATGGAACTATGATTTTGATCACTTTACCTATAGACTTGGTAGTGCATCAGGAGAAAGTATTCTTTATATTGATAGTATAATAGATGGTGAAAATTTAGATACCATTGATGGAGAAAGTCTAGGTTATGAAGATGAACTTATAACTTTTAAAGAAGTTAAATGGGTTGAAGATGAAAACTTATTAGAGTTTACTTCTACAAAGGTAGAAGGTGAGGATACTTCAAAAATAGATTGGGTATATGATTTAAAAGAAGAAAGTTCTGAACAAGTAGAATAACTTATGAGTCTGTCAAGTAATTGGTGTAAACATTCCGATAATGACCTATAAGAATAACTTAATTACAGGATAAAATCATGGGTAAATCGAGGGAGTTCCTTAGATAAGGGGATCATCTCCCTCGATTTATCATTTTTGTTGTTATATAGTAACTAGTGAGTAAAGAACTCCTAGTGAAAAACTGCCCGAGGAAAAATTTTCTTATATCGTCCTTCGAAATAAATGCTTAGTTGTCCCAGTATCTGAGCCCAATTTTTTGTTCTCATAGTCCATTTTTTAGTGATATCCATAGTCGCAAGATAAAGCATTTTTAATAATGATTCATCTGTCGGAAAGATGCTCTTTGATTTAGTCACTTTTCTCAATTGACGGTTTTAGCTTTCCATAGAATTATTAGTATAAATTAATTTTCTAACTTCTTCGGGATTTTAAACATAGCAGAGAGCTTGTCCCAATTATCTTTCCAAGATCTAATTGAGATTTTATATTTACTTCCCCATTTTTCTTCAAGGTTATCTAGCTAGCATGTATTGCATCTGAAAAACCTTTCAACCCATCTATTGATACAATTAAAATATCTTCTACTCCTCGGTTCTTTAATTCATTAATAATCTTTAACCAGTACTTAGAACTTTCATTTTCTCCTATCCAAATACCTAAGACATCTTTCATACCATCTAAATCAATCCCAATAGCCATATATGCTGCTTTATTCACTATTCGTCCATCTTGTCTCACTTTGTAGTGAACGGCATCCATGACTA